>NZ_JAGHEW010000327.1 GCF_017889095.1 Thomasclavelia sp.
ATAACCAAATCTATTTTTTAGATAATAATACGAATAACTGTCATCCCCGTTATCTAAATCAATTTCTTTATCATCTACAAACATTTTAATATGTTCATCATATTTAAAACTAATATCATATTTTTTCATAAAGTTTGATAATGATGTTTCTTTAGCTAATGTATCAGTAAAGTTATAGCCATTATTATCTTGATCATCTTTTAATCTTCTAGATAAATGAATAAACATTATTTTGTCAATCTTTTCAGCTTGATTTTCTTTTACAAATTCATCAAAGAAATCATACTGCTTATCTAAAACAAGAATTTGATGATTTTCTTGAAATTGATGATAACATTCATCGATTATTTCATATAATTTTTCTTTATTTATATTTAGTATTTTGCATAAAGATGCTTCTATATCTTTTTTGCTTGTTGTATTGATATACATTTTCAGCTCCTATTTTTCATTTTCAATAGTTCTTATTTTTTCAATAGCTGTATTTACTGTATCTTGATTAGGGATCATATAATAAAGACGACTTTTAGGCATAGCATAACCTCCAGTCATTAACTTACCTGTTCCATCTAAATATTGATTTTCCATTTCATAACTATGTAAATTTGATAATTGCATTTTTATAAGCGAAATAATATCATCACTGCTCATATTAGTTTCAAACGTTCCATCAACTTTTTCTAATATTTCTTGATAATTTGATAATACTGATGGTGTTAGTAACTTGTTAATGATTGCCATCATAACATCCTGCTGGTTTTGGATTCTATGACGATCGCCACTTTCATAAGCATAACGCTCTCTAGAAAAAGCTAATGCCATAGTACCATCCATATGATTTGCTCCTTCATTTATTTGAATAGAAGGATTGGTATGCGGAATAAAGGTCTTATCACTATAAACATCGATTCCGCCTAGTACATCTACTACATTTATTAATGAACTGAAATTAATTCTAAAATAATAATCCATTTTTGTATCTAATAAGTTACTGATTGTATTGACAGTTTCATTTACACCATAAATTCCTGAATGAGTTAATTTATCTTTAGCCCCTTTAGAATCCAAAGTAACATAATAATCTCTAGGAATTCCCGTCATTAATATTTTATGACTATTCATATTTACTGTCATCACCATATTAACATCACTTCTAGATCTAGTAGAAACTGGTCCATAGGTATCTATACCAGTGATACATACATTAAAAACTCCATCTTTTATGGCACCATCATTAGCAATATTTTCTACTTTATTTTCGATAGTAACTTGGTAAATCACTTTAGTTTCCGTGTCAAAATCAGGATGATTTTCTTCCAACATACTTCGATATGCTTCATTAACAATTATTGCTTCTACTTCTTGATTATACAATGCATCAGCTAAATTATTCCAGCTTGAATAATCATTATATTGTGTATTTGCATCACTCAATTCTTTTCTAATAGTAGATAAAGCATTAGTAAGATTTTCTTGATCTTCTTGTTGATTAACGCCAAATACCATCCCATTTAAATCACTAAGTTGATTACAGTTACTGCTATTTAAAACAATAACTGATATTGCATCTGTTTCATAATTACTTCCAGTAAAACTATCAACAAAATTAATACCACGATTAACTTCAACACTTATAAATACTAATACAATACTTATAATAATCGCTAGTATTCTTGATAAAACACTTCTTATACTTATAAATTTTGCTTTAAACTGTAATAAAAAGTTAAGTAAACATAATAAAATTACAATTCCCGTAATACCATACATATACATATCAGGTAATACTGCAAAATTAAATAAAAAATATAGAAATACAATTGTAAAGACAACTTGTATTCCTATAAAAACTTTTGATGAAAAAATCTTATTTATAATACTCATTTCTTTATTTCCTTTTAACATTTTAGTTTTTGATATTGTCCCATTTCAATTAATGTTTTGATATTTTCGACAACATTATTTTTATCTTCTTTATATGTAACACCAAACCAATTAAACTATTTTTTTAAGTGTCTCTTTTAAAGATACTATATCTATTTTAAAATTATTATTCTTATAATTAAACTTGATTTACCACATCACACAAGTGTTTATTTATTCTTTTAGAAAACTATAAAAATTTTAGATTTATCTATGTTTAACTGTTTACCCTGTGCCTAATGATTATTCAAGTAATTAAACATAATACTAAAATACATTATTTAACTATACAGACTAATGATTGAATAAGTGATTTAAATTCTAACTTATTGTTAATAATAAATAATACTATTGCCATAATAGAAATAATATATAATGAAATGTTTAAACTAATAAAAACAGCTTGAATTAGTATAATCATCACATTGATTCCATATTTTATCCAATCAATATTTATATTAATATATTTATTAACATCATTAATTCTAATTTGTGACATAACAAAATAGGCAGTTAATGTTCCTAAAATTGCTCCCCATACTCCTATTGTTTGAATAAAAAAATAATTAATTAAAATATTAATTGTAGCACTAATTAAGGTAGTAATAGTACTACTTATTGTTTTCTTTAACGCTATATAAATGCTGCCATAAAAACTTGAAATTGAATAAAAAACAGCAGCAACCATTAACAACGGTACATATCTCCACGCATTATTAAAACTCGAGCCTACATAAACATTCATAAACGGTCTTATTATCGAATTAATAACAATGCATATTCCAAATATAACAAAAGTAAACATTTTAAATACTTGTGTATAAAATTTATTATCATTAGATGTTTCTATCTCTTTAATAGAAGAAATACCCCATGACTGTGAAAAAACAGAAACTACCACGTTAATTAATGATGGCATTTTTGTTGCAACTGTATAAATCCCACATGCTGACACATCTATCATCATTTGTATCATTATTTTGTCAGTAGAATGAATCAACCACCAAGAAATGTTATTTAATATTAGTGGTATAGAAAAAAACAACATTTTTTTCAATAAAATCATTTCAAATGATGCTTTTATTATGTCCTCTATTATTTCTGCTGTTTTTAAAATTATTAAACAGGATAATACCATAGAAATAATATTTGATAATAAATACCCTTCTATTCCTAAATCAAGATAAACTAATAATACTATATTAGACAAACATAATATTAATGTTTGGAATATGCTAATCAAAGCATATGATCTATTCTTCCCTTTTACTTTTAAACAATTCATCCCTAAAGTATTAAAACTATAACTTATAACGTATATTGATAAATACCATTTCCATTTAGCTATAGCTATATATAGATCAAAAAGTGGTGTTAAAAATAATAAAACAAAAGAATTAATCAATGTTATTATTACTCCAATTAATATAACATTTTCTCTTTTAATATCTTTAATCATTCCGAATCTAATTACTGCATCAAATATCTCTAATGTAATTATTGGCATAATCAATTGTGCAACTGTTATAACTAATTCTGCTGTTCCATACTGTCCTGTCGTTAAATAATTAGTATATAACGGAACTAAAAAAAATAAAATAAATTTTGATCCCATTCCACCTAAAGCAAAAATCACTGTATCTTTTAATAATATTTTTATTTTTTTATTCAATTCTACCATCACCCGCTTTTAATATTGTTTCATTATTTGAAAAAAGATATATCTTATTTGAAAACATTAATAAAAATATCATAATTATTAAATATTTCAAACTTATATTTTGACCTCCTGATATTGTTTCTCGAATAATTATATATGCGAACAAATATGCATATGAACTTTTAATTCTAACCAATCTAACAAAATTTCTTATATACGCAAATATAATTATGAAAGAAAATATCCCCATTACACTATATAACCAGATAATACTACTATGTGGAAACGTAGGATAACCAAAAAGTTGCATTTTTATTTGCAAATAAAATGTACTAAAAAATTGTCCAACAAAAGGATGCTGGTTAATAACAGAAAATCCTGCAATAATAGACGCTATTCTACCATTTGCTGAATCATCAGCTAATAAATAATCTAAAAATTCACCAGAAAATAATCGATCAAACATTTCTGAAAATCTATTAATTTCTATCCGAGATAGTAATTCAGTTACATCAAAAAATAATAAACTAAAAATTATACAAATTATTAACACTAGAAAAAACAACAAAAAAAATATTATTTTTTTTCTTCTAATAACAATTCCTTTTTCAAATTTACTTTTTAATTGATAAATTACATAGATAAAAAAAACATAAAAAATATCTTTTCTACATCCCGTCAACATTATCAAAACTATCCCACAAAAAAATATTATAAATGATCCTTTTGTACTCTCTTTAATAGTAGTAAAATATACAGTAGCCAATGAAAGAACTACTGCCGATTCTCCGGAACCCAAGCTTGCTATTATGTATCTATTTATTGTGTCTCCAGTTCCAATTTGATTTCCGATACCTGTAGCTAAAGATATTATCATAGACAAAATATTAGTTAAAAAAAATAATTCTAAAAAATATTCATTTTCCTGAATCGTTCTATATAATTCAAAAATAGAAAAAACAAGAAATAGTGCTAAAAAAAATTGACAATACGTACCTAAAAACATAATCTCAAAATCATTAGCAAAATAATATGAAAAATTTATCATATCTTTTAAAATTAGAATTATAAAATATAAAAAAATTTTTTTTGCATTCTTATTTTTAATTAGATATAATACCCCAACTATTATTAATGGAATATATAAAATACTTACATATGTTTCAGTTAAACGATAATATGTTTGGCTGTTTGGTTGCCTAAAAATATACATAGAAGTGTATTGAAAAATATCATTTGGCAAACTTAATAAAATAAACCAATATATATCAATTTTTTTTAATTTGGAAAATTTCAATTTATATTTATTAAGAGTTAAATGCATTTTTTAATTCCTCATACATATTATCTAAACTCTTTTTTTGTTTCAAAGATATAACTTTAATTTTTTCAATACAAGTAGAATACTCAATATTTTTAAATATTTCAATTAAACTATACTTATCAATTTCATCTACTGATTTACATAAACTCTCTAACGAAATTGAGCTCATATAATCATCAATCTTATATGTATGAGAAATTGCAATTGCTGGAATACCTTGTGATATAGCTATAATAGCAGGATGCATATTTGCAGTTATAACCAAATCATACTCAAAAATTTTATCAATCAATTGTTGAGCCGTTAATCCATGTATTATATTAATTTTCTTCATATTTGTTTTACTAATCAATTTTTCAACTCTTTCAATATGCCATTCGGTACTTAAAACAAATTCTAACTTAATATTTGGATAATTATCCATAATATAATTAATAAATTCAATAAAACTAGAATCAAATTTAATATTTTTTCTAAATAATATATTTTTTATTTGTTCAATCCTATACTTTAATAATGATGTTTCTTCATAGGTATATGGCCTAAGCTTTTGATACATAATAGCAATTCTTTTTATATTCTTAAAATCCTTACTAGTTGGTAACGGTACCCTATTCACTACATCTGGAAAAAGTCTAGCTTCCACATTAAAACTATCTCGTAAAAAAGATTGTGAGGTTCTATCTCTTACTGCAATGTAATCGCATTGCGTTATATACTTTTTAAACAATTTTTTATGCTTTGACTTTTCTATTGGGCCAATTGTTTGCCCCATAATAACAATTTTACTATTTTTCATTTTAGCAATTTTTATCTCACAAATATGTGCTAAAAAAGATTCTACCCATATATCATTAAAATATCCTCCACCACTCATAATAAATAATGTTTTCTCATTAAACATATTAGTATACTCTTCTAAAAGAGCATCTTTTCTATAATTATTATCAATAACATTATATAAATAATTAGTATTTTTTTGCTTATTTTTTTCTGCAATTGCATGTAAACATAACTTGCAGTCAACATTAAATTCTTTCAAAGTAACAACAGGATCATAAGAAAGAACAGTTATAGAAGTATTAGGAAAAGTTTTAGAAATATCTTCTAACGTATATTTCAAAATCGCCTCATCTCCTACATTCCCATATGCCCATCCGCCTGAAATTATAATTTTCTCAAATTTCATTACTTTTATTTCTCCTCATTCTATTAACAGTGTTATAATAAATTTTTATTAGATAATTATAATATTTAATAATTTTTTTTGCACAGTTTATTCCTAAGCAACTATATCCTTTTAATTTAAAATAGTATTCCATACTATCCAATGAATGATTACTAATAAATTTTGATTCGCTTCCGCCACCATGATAATGTTTTATTGAAATATTAGGATAATAGTAAACTTGTTGGCCTATCCTGTTTAATTTGTAAGATAGTATTTCTTCTTCCCAATACAAAAAAGTATGTTCGTCAAAAAAACCTACTTTTTTAAAAGTTTGAAAATCAATAAGCATAAATGCGCCAATAATCCTCCATACATAGCCTTCCTGAGATCGATACTTCGTTTTTGTGGATATAATTTTTCGATAAGGAACTGATATAAAAGGAAATAAATAATACAATATGTAATTAAATAATTTTTGTTCTTTATATGGTCCCTGTATCTCTTTTCCCTTAATAACTTTCGGACCTATTACTGCACAGTTTTTTTTATTATACAATATCATTTTCAACTTTGATAAAGTTAATGGATTTTCTAAATAAATATCTGGATTAGAAATAAGAATATAATTAAATATATCTCCATAGTATTTCAATCCTTGTTTTATCAAAAAATTATTTCCTTTAGCATAACCAAGATTTTCCGACATTGGTATATAATATATTTTTTTGCTGTTGGATAATTTTTCAACATAATTTTTTTCTTGTTTTGTACTTTGGATATCACCTACAATTATTTTGAAATCACATTGTTGTTGATCATATAAGCACTCCAAAAAATCCATTAATAATACATGCTGATGAAAATTTAAAATACAAACTAAAATCATAGCTTTTTATCCACCTATATTTCATAAAATTTTATTAAATTTTTGGCCATTTTTTCCATTGATAAAAACTTATTTCCATATTCAAAAGCATTTTGAGATAATTTATCAAGATTATACTCTCCAACTAATATTTTTTTTAATAAACAATATAGACTATAAGCATTATCTATTACAAAACCTGTTTTATTTAACACAATATTCTCTGTTAACGATTCAATATTAGTAACTATTACCGGCCTAGAATAATAATAAGACAGTGGAATAACTCCACTTTGCGATGCTGTTTTATATGGCATAATACAAAAAGTAGAGTTAATAAATAACTGACTAACCTCTTTTTCAGGGATGACATAATTATTTATTACATAATTATTTTCATGAAAAATTTTTCTCTTATATTTAGTAAAATCTCCAGCTCCAGCAATTACTGCTTTAAATTTATAGTTATCTTTTGACAACATTTCAATTGCCTCAATAAATATATCTATTCCTTTATAATCCTCTATTCTTCCAAAAAGCAAAAAAACATTATTATTAACTATAGGATTATACTTTTTACTTTTTGATTTGGAAGCTAATGGTGTAACATAAGTTTTATTTATATATTTTTTTACTAAATCATTATTTAAATGCATTTTTGAATGAATGATTATTTTATTTGTTTGTTTGGAAATAATCTTATCAATTATAGATCTGCATTTGCCTAATAAATCATTAGAATGTGGTGTAGGATCATGAAGTGTGAAAACTGAATTAGCACACTTTCCCCTATTTAGTAATATAATGTTACTTGGATGAGAATTAAGAAAGTGTACTACATCACAAGAGTTGATTACTTTTAATGCATTTAAATATGAGTTTATGTATAATAACCCTTTATCAATAGTTGGTCTCTTAGTTGAAAAAAATTTATATATTTTGACATTAGCATTTATATTGCTACTATCAAAATATTTTGTTACGATGATAGATACATCATGTTTTTTTGCCAATATATTAGCTAATTGAGAACAATATAATTGCATTCCCATAGCATTTGAAAGCGATACTAGAACTATTTTTTTCATTTATTTCCTCCATATATTTTTGTAATACTTTATCTTCGGTTCATTACCACTTGGTCTTACAACTATCCATGATCCATCTTCTAGAAATAGTTTTATTACATTACTTTTTGGAAGTGATAATATTGTTTCTCCATAAGCATCTGTTCTAATTGAATTTAAATAGTCTTCTTTAGCTATGACTTTTCTCCCTTCGATTTCTGGTATAGAATCATATCTAAACTGATTAACTATTTCTTCCATTTGTTTTTGTCCTTCTATGCCAGGGAGTGTCTCACTTTCTTGAATATCAGTTACATAGCCATATTCATCATACAAACCATTTAAAATATCTACCAATGTTTTATTCTGTTTTAAGAAATAATTGCAACACTCTGCAATTAGAATAGATGACTGCACTCC
>NZ_JAGHEW010000328.1 GCF_017889095.1 Thomasclavelia sp.
TCTTTCATCTGTTTTTCTAATTCAGATGAAATTTCTTTTTTCTGATTAATTTCATCAATAATTTCTTGATGATTTAATGCAACATGATTTACTAACTGATCCATAAAATTAGAAACTTGTTCCACTTTTAAAGTTTTTGTAAATCCATATTTTAAAGCAAATAATGTAATTACTTGTGTTGATACTTCTCTTGGTGAGTATTGAGCTTGTTTCAATACTTCACGTACTTTAGCTCCATGGTCTAAAGTAGCTTTAGTAGCGGCATCTAAATCCGAACCAAATTGAGCAAATGCTTGCATTTCAGCATATTGAGCTAGTTCTAGTTTCAATGAACCGGATACTTGCTTCATCGCTTTAATTTGCGCTGACGATCCAACACGACTAACTGACAATCCTGTATCAATCGCTGGTCTAAATCCTGAATTAAATAAATCTAATTGCAAGAAAATTTGCCCATCAGTAATCGAAATTACATTAGTTGGAATATAAGCCGAAATATCACCAGCTTGAGTTTCAATGATTGGTAAAGCTGTAATTGATCCGCCACCATTTTCCTCATTTAAGCGACAAGCACGTTCCAACAATCTTGAATGTAAATAGAATACATCTCCAGGGTACGCTTCACGTCCTGGTGGTCTTTTTAACAATAATGATAGGGTACGATAAGCCACCGCATGTTTAGATAAATCATCGTAAACAATTAAAACGTCCTTACCTTGTTCTAACCATTCTTCACCAATTGCACACCCAGCATAAGGGGCAATGTATTGTACTGGTGCTAATTCACTGGCAGAAGCACATACAACTGTTGTATATTCCATCGCACCACCTTGACGCAATTTTTCTACAATTTGAGCTACCGTCGAGTTCTTTTGACCAATAGCTACATAAATACAATAAATATTTTGTCCTTTTTGATTTAAAATCGTATCGATTGCAATCGCTGTTTTACCAGTTTGACGATCACCAATGATCAACTCACGTTGACCACGTCCAATTGGAATAATCGCATCAATTGAAGTAATCCCAGTTTGTAAAGGCTGGTCAACTGATTTTCTCGTCATTACCCCACTGGCAACTTTTTCAATTGGACGAGTTTTAGTTGTTTTAATCTCACCATTGCCATCAATTGGCTGTCCTAGTGGATTTACAACTCGTCCTAGCATTTCATCACCAACAGGAACTTCCATAATTCTTCCTGTTCGTTTTACTTCGTCACCTTCTTTAATAGCACTTTCAGAGCCCAATAATACTGCTCCCACACTATCTTCATCAAGGTTCATGACCATTCCATATACATCACCTGGAAAAGCTAGCAATTCTCCTAACATAGCGTCGTCTAAACCATGAATAACGCAAACACCGTCACCAACTGTCATAACTGTTCCCACGTCTTTGCGTTCAATTACTTCATCAAAATGCTTGATTTGTTCCTTAATCAAAGCACTTATTTCATCTGGTCTAAGTCCCACTATTTTCACCTACTTTCTTAATAGTTCTTTCTTTAATAATGAAACTTTATTTTTAATAGAACCATCGTAAACTCGGTTTTTAATGACCACTTTAATTCCACCAATCAAACTTGGATCATTAATTACCGTTAATTTAACTGTTTTTTGTTCTTTTTTACTAATGGCAGCCTCGACTTCTTTAATTTGTTTACTGTCAAGGGTAAAACTTGTATATAAAGTTCCCTCTTCAATTCCTAAATATTCATTCGCAAGTTCTTTAAATTCCTGATTTATTTCTAGAATATGTTTGATTCGTCTTTTTTTAATTAATAGTTTTAAAAAATTCACTATGTATGTATCTATTTGACCCTTAAAACCTTGATCAATAATTTGATACTTATCTTCATTAGAAACCGAAACTTCATTAAAGAATCTTATAAAATTGGGATTTTCAAAAAAGATCTTATTAACTAAATTCATATCTTTTTGATAATCTAATACTGCCTGTTGATCAAGAGCTAATGAAAACAATGATTGAGCATAACGTTTAGCTACAGTTTCCATTAATTAATCACATCATCGACAAACTCATCAATCATATTACGATTACTTTCCGTGTCGATTTCCTTTTCCATAACTTTACTAGCCACTTCAATTGCCACATTAACAATTTCTTCTCTGATTTCAGTTTTAGCAGCTTCTTTTTGGTACTCAATCTCACGATTTGCCTGAGCTATTTTTGCTTTAGCCTCTTGATTAGCTTCATCAACAATATTGCGTTTTATTACGCT
Source organism: Thomasclavelia sp. (assembly GCF_017889095.1). GTDB lineage: Bacteria > Bacillota_I > Bacilli_A > Erysipelotrichales > Coprobacillaceae > Thomasclavelia. Next base: position 2,243 of record NZ_JAGHEW010000328.1, read on the forward strand.
GGCATCTTCTTTAGCCTTTTCAACAATATTTTGATATTGAATAGCGGCATCTCGTGCTTGTTTTTCACTTTCTTCAACAAACTTCTTAGCTTCATCCTTCATAGTTGCGGCATCAGTCATGGTGCTTTCAATATACTCTGCCCGTTTAGCAAAGTATTCTTGAACCGGCTTCCATAAAAACTTCTTAAAAATAAGCAGCATTATACCTGTTGCCAATAACTGCACCACAAGTGTCGTAATATTCGGGAACAGTTTTCCAGCTATATCAATTCCCATCTTATTTCCTCCTTGTAATTATTAGTATACGAATAATAAGATTAATGATACCAATAATCCATAGATTGCAACTGTTTCTGTTAACGCGATCCCTAAGATCATAGTAGTACGTACTTTTCCTTCAGCTTCTGGATTACGTCCGATTGCTTCAACGGCTTTAGCCGCAACCAACCCTTCTCCAATCCCTGTAAAAGCTCCAGCACATACAGCAATAGCTGCTGCAATTGCAATTAAACCTGTGTTATCCATAATTTCTCCTCCAAATTTATTAGTTTATTTATCTTTAACTAGGTATTGACTTCTAGTGAAATCAAAATACTAGATAAAGTCACAAAAATTAAGGTTTGTACAAAACCTGCAAAAACATCGAAATACATATGTAATATTGATGCAATAATCGGTCCTAAAAAGTTAAAATCGATAATATAACTTGATAGATACCCTGTAAAACTATAAACTAGCGACATTAAAATCGAACCAGCTAATATATTACCAAATAACCTCATTGATAGTGAAATCATTGGTGAAATAGCACTTAAAATATTAGTTGGCGGCAATAATAAATTTTTGACATAAGCAAATATACCATTAGTCCGCAAAGAGTTATATTGAATTAACGTAACTGTTATCAATCCAAGTGCTAATGTGACTGATAAACATGAAGTCGGCGATTCAAAGCCCCATAATCCGCTGATATTACAAATAAAAACATAAACAAACAGCATACTAAAATATGGATAATAATTTTTAGCAAACCGTGGTGGGCCTGGCATAATTGATGACATATACTTATAAATCATATCAATTCCCGTTTCCACCAGCAAAACAATTCCTTTAGGCTTTTGTAATGGATCTGCTTTTTTGAATTTATTACCAATCACAATAAAAGCAATTGATAATACCGTCATAATAATTAATGAGTAGATTAGTTCTACCTGGATCTCAATTCCCACTTTCTAACTCACCTCTTTTCGATAATAGATTTGTAAAGTTACTCGCATTATTAAACATCCTACAAATGTTGCTGCCAGATGAAAAAACTGATCGAATACGATTGAAACATAAAAACTAAGTCCAATTAACGTTAATTTTAAAACAAAGATCAGCGCAACAATCAGCGGACTATTGTGCTGCAACGCTAAAATTGCATCCGTCATCTTAACAGTCATTAAAAATGTAGTAATGCTTACCAAATATCCTAATAAAAAACCTGGTAAAAAAGTATAATTATTCAAATATATCGATATCAACAAAAATACTATTTCACCGATCATAAACATCTTAAATGATTTGTTTAATATTTTCTTTATATCCATCTTAATCAGTACCAAATAAGCGATCCCCGGCATCTCCTAAGCCTGGAACAATATAACCTTTATCATTTAGCTTATCATCTAAAACTGCAAGTGTCAAATCCACATCAGGATGTTCTTTTTCAATTACCGCTACTCCTTCAGGGGCACCTACTAAACATACTAGTCGTAAATCTTTAGCACCTCTAGCTTTCAAACTATTTAAAGCGGCACTAGCACTTCCGCCTGTAGCTAACATTGGATCAACGACAATTACAGTCGCCTTGTCTAATCCTTTAGGAAATTTTGCATAATATTCTTCTGGCTGTAAAGTTTCCTCGTTTCTAGCCATGCCAATATGTCCTACTTTAGCACTTGGAATTATTTTTCGAAATCCATCAACTAGTCCAATTCCGGCTCGTAAAATCGGAACTAGAATAATTGGTTTTTCCAATTTGTAACCTACAGTTGAACAAATTGGAGTTATAACCGGTTGTTTAACTAACGGCAAATCTTTAGTCACCTCATAAGCCATCAACATCGCAATTTCATCAAGATTATCTTTAAAAACATTAGTTTTAGTATTGACATCGCGCATGATCGTTAATTTATGTTTAATTAAGGCATGATTTAAAATTGTCGTTGTCATTTTTACTACTCCTTAAATATATTTGATTTCCTGATACATCTTCACTTTATCAGTTAATGCTTTTACTCTTTTTAAACATTCATCTTTTATTTCATCAGTTTCCTCATTTTTTAAACGATAAGCAATGATCTTACCTACTTCATAAAAATCTGCTTCGTTAAAACCTTTAGTTGTCATTGCTGGGGTTCCAACCCGAATTCCACTGGCCTTAAATGGTTTTTCAGTATCAAATGGAATAGCATTTTTATTCGCGGTAATATTGATTTCATCTAACAAACGTTCTGCCTTTTTACCAGAAATTCCACAACTAGCTTTAACATCAATTAAAATCAAATGATTATCAGTTCCACCAGCAACCAGTCTAAAACCTTCTTCTTTTAAAGATTTTTCTAAAGCTTTTGCATTTTTAATGATTTGATGAGCATATTCTTTAAACTCTGGCTGCATTGCTTCATAGAAACACGCCGCTTTAGCAGCAATAATATGCATCAGCGGTCCCCCTTGCATTCCTGGGAAAACGGCACGATCGATTGCTGGAGCTAATTCTTTTTTACAAATAATTGCCCCACCACGAGGTCCTCTTAAAGTTTTATGAGTTGTCGTCGTTACAACATCAGCATAAGGAAGTGGTGAAGGATGATAACCAGCAGCAACCAATCCCGCAATATGAGCCATATCAACCATAAATAATGCACCCACTTCATGTACACATTTAGCCATAAATTCAAAATCAATAATTCTTGAATAAGCACTCGCCCCAGCGACAACTAATTTTGGTTTGATTTCCTGACATTTTTTCTTAAAATCATCATAATCAATTGTTTCACTATCTTTGCTAACACCATAGCTATAGAATTCATAATTGATTCCTGAATAATTTAGCGGATGACCATGAGTTAAATGTCCGCCATCAGCTAGTGACATTCCTAACACTTTATCACCATGATTTAATAACGCCATATATACAGCAGTATTAGCCTGAGCCCCACTATGAGGCTGAACATTGGCATATTCACCATTAAAGATCTTACATAATCTTTCTTTAGCTAAAGTTTCTACTTCATCTACAAATTTACAACCACCATAATAACGTTTACCTGGATAGCCTTCAGCATATTTATTAGTTAAAACACTTCCCGCTAATTCCATGATTTCTGGAGATACGAAGTTTTCTGAAGCAATTAGTTCGATGTTATTGCGCTGACGATTTAATTCTCTTTCAACGCTTGCAAATACTTCTAGATCCTTCATTTCATTCCTCCTCGTAAGCCATCATTTTTTTAATTCTTTGGACATGACGGTCACCTTCAAAATCAGTTGTAAGCCATGCTTTAAGAATTTCCAAAGCTAAACCTTCACCAATAACTCGCTGTCCCATTGCCAACATATTTGTATCGTTATGAGCTCTAGTTGCCTTAGCACTAAATACATCATGGCACAGTGCACATCTGATTCCTTTAACTTTATTAGCAGTAATACTTACACCTATACCAGTACCGCAAATGACAACCCCCTTGTCACAAGTACCACTAGCTACTGCTTTAGCTGCTTTCCCCGCATAATCTGGATAGTCACAGCTATCTTCACTATATGTTCCAAAATCTTCTACTTCATACCCATTAGTTTCTAAATAATCTTTTAAAACATTTTTTAATCTAAATCCACCATGATCACAAGCCATTGCTATTTTCATTTCAACACCTCCGCTATTTCATCTTCGGAAATATCACCTAATCTTAATATTTCCACTTTACCCTTACTTAAATCTACAATCGTACTAGCCTTTTTACTAATGCTTTCACCTTTTACAATCAAAGGAATTTTGCCATCAAATACCTGACTCACACTTTGATCATTGACCAAACTGTCTTTCCCCGACATATTAGCACTTGTTACTAACATTGGTCCTGTTTTTTCTAATAATGATAAAACAAAATCATCATCAGGTATTCTAATTCCAATCGTATCCAATGAAGCGGTGAAATAATCATCAATAAAAGGTCTTTTTTTCAAAATGATAGTGATCATTCCTGGCATAAAGGCATTAATTATTTTTTTTGCCGGTTCGTTTATATAAGCATATTTTTCGATATCTTTAGCACTTGCAATCATCATCGATATTGCCTTTCCTTTATCACGCTGTTTTAGCTGATATAAAGCATCTAATGCTTCTTTAGAACCAAACTTAACCCCTAAACCAAAAACAGTTTCAGTAGGAAAAGCCACAACTTTATTATCGCTAACTAACTTAGCGACTAGATCAAGCGCATCTTTTTCAACCAAAACCGTATTCATAGAATCACCTCATTTGCCCTATATTATACAATAAATAATTTAAAATTTGTAGCATTTTAGTGATATTTTAATACGATGTTAACATTATGAAAAATTAATGTAAAGAAAATAAAAATTAAACAAATCTACTTAAATGATTATCTTTGGATTAAATATTACAATTTTTTAAAAACTTAAAAATAAAAAAAGAAAAAACAATACTTACGGGAGTATATAATAATAGGAGGTATTTTTATGACAGAAAAAGAAACACGAAAAGAAGCAATTAAAGCATTTGAAAGTGCAATCAAAGAAGGAGTGAGTTTTAAAAACAAAGTCTTATTTAAATTCCCATTTTATCAAGGTGATAGACTATCTGATCAATTAATCAAGATTATTGCCAATAGCATTTTTGATCTCAAACTTAAAGAAGTAAAAGATATCCATCCCGTCCTCTTCCTCAATGAAGAAAGAGTCATTGAAATTGAAGCTATTTGCGAAACAGGTAAAACCATTAAAATTTCATTTCATAATGGTGACTATTCAAAAGAACAAATTCGTCTAGTCCAACTCTATGAATTTAAAATGTTTGCCGATCAAGAAGAGCGGATCAATGAAAGATACGAATTACTTTATCCGGTTTATCAAGTGTTCTTTACTAATGGTATCGACAAAAGACATCCTGATTTATTTGATATCTTTCAATATCGTAACGATGAAGGAGTGCTTCTAAATAGAAATTTAACAAATCGAGCTTATGTGTATCTTCCATACATTAACACTATTATCAAACAAAAAGGAATTGATAATCTTAGTGATTTTGAAAAAATTGTATTGATTATTGCTGATGCTATGATGATTGAAACAACTAAATAGGACTATCTAGCTGAAAAAATTATCCTGTTTCTTCAGTCAGATTAATTTTATTTAATTTTTATGACAAAAAATAACAATATATTTTACAATATAAGCGTCTTTTCTTCTAAATTTGAAAAGTTGTTTTATATAAAAATTGTTAATATTTATTGATTACCAACTTCAAAGATTACTTTTAAAATTTACAATCTACTTTTTAATTAACTAGTCAACAAAATTTAGATACATATTCAAAATTTTAAATAATAAAACAAATCAATACAAAACAGGAATGTATATGTTAGTAACAAGAGAATTTGTTTAAAAAATATCCTAACTACATCTACATTAAAAATTAAACTTTATCTTTATAGGATTAATATCCTACAAACAAGGAGGATTGATAAAAATGTATGATAAACCATTCAAAACATATAGACAACAAATGAAACATTTAAGAGATAATAAAAAAATCAATTGTACAGGTAGTAAAGATAAGCAAATTTTATTAAGAAATGGATACTTTAATTTAATTAACGGTTATAAATCTCCTTTTATATTTAAAACCGATAAAAATGGAGTTCATACTTATATTGGTGGCACATCTATCAAACACTTTAAAGCTGTCAAACATTTTGACGATGAATTAAGATACATATTTTTAAAAAATATCACAAAAATAGAAGAAGAAATCCGAACTTTAGTTGGTCATAAATTTGACTATACCAATAATCATGGCAAAACAGAATGGTTCGAAGTAGAATCCTATAATCCAAATGTAAGAACACAAGATAAAATTAAAATAATTGCTAAATGTTATTATCAAATTAACAAGAGTAAACAGCTCTATGTTGCACATTATTTAAACAATCATAATTCGCTACCTACCTGGGTATTTATTAAAGTTATAAATTTTTCAACCTTTATTGATTTTATTTCTATATCTAAATCTAATGTTATCAATTCAATTTGTAGGTTATATTCTATTTATGACTCAGATGGAAAAATTAATATAAATCTTCTTATTTCAATGCTCCATTGGATGAGAATAATAAGGAATTCATGTGCACATAACGAAAGAATCTATGGAATTTCAAAAGATAATAATCGACTAAACCAACCATTCAACCAATTTCTAAAAAATCCAAAAGCATACACAAAACATAGATCACAGCATTTAATAGATTTGATAGTTTACTTGCGTTACTTTATGCAAGATGTAGAATATCAAAATTTTATACATCAAATTAAGAATCAGTTTTCTATATTACAATTATCGTTAAACAAAAATGCTTTTGAAAAAGTACGAGCAGAAACAGGAATAAAAAACATTTCAGTTTTAGATGAATTAGCTAGAACCTCTAAGTTTATAGATTATAATAAATTTGAAGAATTTGATTAATATAAGTATAGATATCACTAAATAAAATCAAAAAACATTCTTAATATATTTTCAATTTTTTTAAAACTAAAATAGAAAATATACGTTTTAATGATTTTAAAAATCATGAATATCATTTAAGTTATGATGAAAATGCAGTAAAAACATATCTAATAGCACTTATATATTTTATTGTTGTATAAAATAAATTTTGTTTGACATAATAAAAATGTATGATATAATAATCGTACCGAGATGACTGGCTTTGTCAGCCGAAAAAGAACCTTCTTTGTAAGGTTCTTTTTCAATTAAAAATAAACAATTATCATTTAATGATAAAAAGTACTAAGTCCATTTTTAATGAAACTTAGCACTTTTTATTTTTAACTATTCTGGATAAGTAATTGCTAATCTAGTCAAGATACCTTTTTTATTTTCAGTTACAAACTCATATTTATAACCTTGATCATCTGAATAATGCCAATGACCATCTGTATTTTGGTATGGATCACCTATAATATGTGAAAGATCATTATGACTAGTAGTTTTTCCATCCATTGGAATTTCTTGATCATCTTGAGTTATAAAAACAATTGAATCTAGACAATGATGATTTTCTTCTTCCATGATTGTATCGTAATCTAATGTAATTTGAGTCACTTTACAATCAGCAATTGGAAGACTTTTATCAGTATCATTTTCATAACGAATACCAAACCATTGCCATTCATCATCTGCTCCATCAATATATACCCTTAAGAAAGCAACCATTGATGAAATTCCACCAGCATCTAACTCACCAGCTTCATCTACTGTTTTTCCAGTATCACCTAATTCAACTTTTGAACCAATCTTTTCTAAATATTTAACATATTCACCAACTGTTTCTGGTAAACATACTTTTTCATTTTCAATAGTAAAATACTTAATTAATCCTTTTGATTCTGTAAATGGTCTATCTTGAGTTGTACTCGTTTCATCAGAACCACCTGATGAACTACCATCATCAGAATTATCACCACATGCAGTAAGAGCAAATACCATCATCAAAGATAGTCCAACTGCTAAAATCTTTTTAAGCATAATAATTCTCCTTTATTTTTTTATTCAAGAAATATTATAATGATTTTTTTTATTTAATCTACAAATTTTGTAAATTTATTAGAATATTTCTAATTATTACTATCTTCAGCTTTTACATAGAATTTGTTAATTAGTTTTGAGATACTTTTAGGCCAAAATTTTTGAAACATAATAAAATCTTCTTTAGTTCTTACTCGTTCATTAATAATTTCTGTTGTTGTTGATCCTTCATGCACCCTATGCCCCATTAAACAATCATTTATAAGTGTAAATTTTCCTTTTTTTAAAGATAATTTTTCCCAAGCATACCAGTCAACATTACAAACAAAATCACATTTAAAAATATCTGCAGTTTTGATATTTTCCTTTACAAACGTTACCGCTGGACAACTAATCGTATTTCCAAAACGCAATGACAACCGTTTACCAAATTTACTTTTTGATAGCATATTAAATCTAAGTGGAAATAATAAAATTCGTTTTATTTTTAAATTAGTATTACTATATACTTTACCAGTATCTCTTATTTCATAGTAATCGCTAAATACAATTAATGAATCTGGATGTTTTTGATATGCTTTTACAATTTTATCTGAATATTCATAATCATAGATATCATCTTGATGAGCAACTGTTGTTAATTTAGTTTTACCACAAGATACTGCAAAATCAAAATCATAACCAATTCCCATGCCTGGATTTGGATTTATTAAAACCTCTAATGAATATTTATCAGCCATATTTTTAATATAATCATTTGGTGTTGAAGTAGCTATAACTACTTTACTAGGATATTTTTGATTTAAAACAGATTTGATACATTCCTCTAAATAAGCTGATTCTTTATAAGCTAAAACAACATATGTATGCATACTATCCTCCTATAAATTATTGATAAAATTAGTTATTTCATCAATAATTCCCTGCTTTTCACTTTTATACTCTTTCGGTGTAAAAGTATAGGCATTTTCAACTAATTCGTCAAGTTTGCTAAGATCATGACAAGAAATAATATAGTTTTGTTTTTCAAAACGTTCCATGATTTGAACTTGATGATCATTATTTTGTTCCTTATATTTACCTAGACGGGGAACTACAATTGTTCTTTTCTTCAACTTCAACGCTGAAACAATAGCTCCTACTCCGGCATGCGTAATGATTAAATCTGCAATTTCGATTTGATGTAACAACTCAGCTTCACTATAATATTCTTGGCTATGAATTTTATCATATTCACCTTTAGTATAGCCTAATTGAACGTAAACATCGTGTTTATTTACAAACTGTGAATCTAAAATTGCATTTAATAAACGATCAAAGCGTTTATCTTGTGTACCAAACATAACAAAAATTCGCATTATTTTAGTCCTCCTCGATATTTAGCTTTAGGATATAACTTCAACATATCTTCCCATTGAACTAAAAATAAATCAGCAATCGGATAAACTAGTTTCCCTGATAATGTCTTAGTTGTAATATTAGCAAAAGTTTCTATAAAGATAACTTTTTTTCCAAACAGTTTAGCAATATAACATATTGGTACTGTTGTATGGGCTCCAGTAGCAATTACTACATCTGGTCTAACTTTTAAATATGCCCTAAAACTTTTAAATATATTAATTGGAAAATTACA
>NZ_JAGHEW010000329.1 GCF_017889095.1 Thomasclavelia sp.
GTAGTATTGGAAACAAGTTTTTATGAAGTATCAACTACACCATGTTTATGGGGATTATTTATTAATGCCGGATATTTAACGATCGTAGAAACAATGGATGAAAGTAATGGCTATTATAAAATTAAAGTACCCAATAAAGAAGTCCAAAATGAGTTTAAATCATTAACATCATATTATTTAAAGGTATCAGAAACAGAACTGTCAAAAATGTTTCAGGGCTTAATTTATCAAAAGGCAGATATGTTTATTGAAACATATCAAAACATCCTGCTAACGATGCCATCATATCATGATTTAATTAGCGAAAACAGTTATCATATGATGATGCTAGGAATGAGTGCCTGGTTAAGCAATGATTATGAAATCATCAGTAATAAAGAAGCAGGAATTGGAAGATGTGATATTATCTTAAAAGCTAAAAAGGATGACTTAGCATCATATATAATCGAATTTAAATACAGTAATAATGAAAAAGAAGATTTAGATAAGTTAGCTAGTCAGGCAGTAAAACAAATCAAGGAAAAAAGATATGATATAGGACTTGTTGGAAAAGTCATATATATAGGTTTAGGACATTATCATAAACAGGTAAAGATGAAATGGAGGGAAAAGCTATCGTAATGATAGTTTTCTTTTTATAAATATGGAATAAAATTCATTAAGGTGTCAAAAATTAGGATATAAAATCGATGGTTGATTTATGGCAATAAAACTTAATTTTAGCTAAAAATTTATGATTTGTCGAAAAAAGTATGGATAATTATGTATTTTGCAAATGATAATAAATGAAAAAAGTCGATTTTATCGAATGTTTTTTTAACTTGGCTAAAAAAACTTGTTTAGATATTTGACAAATGTAATTGATTTTGTTAAGATACAGCGGAGGTGAATTTATGTACTTTGATACTCATTGTCACTTGAATAGTGATGAATTATACACAAATTATGAACTATATATTCAAAGAGCTTTAGATAATCAAGTTGATCATCTAGTTGTAGTTGGTTATGATTTGGAATCATCAAAACGAGCAGTTGAATTAGCTAGACAGTATGATTTTATCTATTGTGCGATTGGTATTGGGCCAAATGATTGTTTGAATACCACTAAAGAAGATATAGTTGAGTTAGAAAAGTATTTAAATGAGCCAAGCGTTGTAGCGATAGGTGAAATTGGTCTTGATTACTATTGGGATACAGTTGGTAAAGAAAAGCAGTTAGAAGTATTTCAATGGCAAATTGATTTAGCTAAGAAATATCAAAAACCAATTGTAATTCATTGTCGAGATGCCTATGAAGATACCTATCAGGTTTTAAAACGTAATGGACATCATGGAATTATGCATTGTTATAGTGGATCAGCGCAAATGGCCCAAAGATTTGTAGATATTGGGTTCTATATTTCTTTAGCAGGTCCGGTAACTTTTAAAAATGCTCGAGTTCCTAAAGATGTGGCAGCAAATATTGAATTAGATAATTTATTAATTGAAACTGACTGTCCTTATTTGACTCCTCACCCATATCGAGGTAAGTTGAATGAGCCTGCAAATGTTGTGTATATTGCCCAGGAAATAGCTAAGCTAAAAAACATGGAGATAGAAAACGTTGCTAGGGCGACAACGTTTAATGCCAAGAAAGTCTTTGGTATTAAATAGGAGGAAAAATAATGAACAAATTTAAAGAGGCAATTGTTAAAGCGGACCCCCGTATGAAGGGGTTAGTTATTGTGATGATTGCTTATCTGGGGATCATGCTTGCCGTACTTAATGTTAAGGCAACTGATCAAATTGATAACTATGTGGAAACAATTGATATTACTGTAGAAGATGGTAATCTGGAAACTAAAGGATATTTAGTTAGACAAGATTCATTAGCTAATGTTCTTGATGAATTAGAAATAAATATCAATCCACAAGATATCTTAAATTTTAGTATGGATTATGTAGTAAATAAAGGTGATTTGATTCAAATCACTCGTGTTAATGAAGCTAATATAGAAGAAATTAGTGCAGTTAAATCAAATACAGTTAATACAGCTGGATTAGAATTGTTTACAACTAAGGTTACTCAACAAGGGCAAGATGGCCAAGTGAAAAATACTTATCGAGTAACTTATCAAAATGGTGAAGAGGTAAATCGTGAATTAATTGGTAGTGAAGTAATTAGTCAAGTTACCGATACGATTATCGAAACTGGTACAGTTCAAGAGGGTGCTTATTTTGCAGGACGCTTAACAACTTATGGTGGTGACTGTGCAGGTGGTAATGGTACTTCTTCAACGGGAATTAAGTTAAGTCCAATTTCTGGAGTTCAGGGATCTAATAGTGCCAAACTTACTTATAATGGCCGCTCATATTATTGCTTAGCTGCTGATCCTTCAATTCCGTTTGGAACAATTATTGAAATTTCTAATCATAATTTAAGTATTGAATCAACTGCATACGGTATTGTTGTCGACCGTGGTGGTGCGATTAAAGGTAATAAAATTGATATCTTTAATGGTACTGAAGCTGGAAAATATTTTAGTGGCGGTACTTCAAACAATACTCAATTTAAAATCATTTCTGTTGGAAGTGGAAAAAACTTTTGGAAATAAGATCAGCGCAAGCTGGTCTTTTTAAATGTTTTTTAGAAAAGATATAATGGTTTTAAAAATAATGATTTTGTAGTACAATAGATAACGATTAAAAGGAGAGAAAAAGTTATGTATGATATAATTGTTGTTGGTGGGGGTCATGCGGGAATTGAAGCTGCTTTAGCACCTGCCAGAATGAATCATAAAACACTTCTAGTAACGTCTAATTTTTCTAATGTTGGCAGTCTTCCTTGCAACACCTCAATTGGTGGTCCAGCTAAAGGAATTATTGTCCGGGAAATAGATGCTTTGGGTGGGCAAATGTCTAAAACAGCAGATAAAACATATTTACAAATGAAAATGCTGAATACTGCCAAAGGACCAGGAGTCCAGTCTTTAAGAGCCCAAGCTGATAAAAAACAATATCCACGCTATATGCAAAAGGTTCTACAAGAACAAGAAAACTTGGATATTCTTGAAGGAATGGTTGAAGATTTAATTATTGAAGATAAATGTGTAAAAGGAGTTATTTTAGCTGACGGAAAAGAAATTTTAGGGAAAATGGTTATTTTAACTACCGGTACCTATTTAAAAGCGGAAATATTATGTGGTCACTCTAAACATGCCAGTGGACCAGATCAACAAGAAGAATCTAAATTTTTATCAGATCATTTAGCTAGTTTAGGTTTTCGGATTCAGCGGTTAAAAACGGGAACACCACCACGGGTGGAAATTAATAGTGTTGATTACTCAAAAACAACGATTCAGCCGGGAACTGATGCTAAATTGGCATTTAGTTATGCAACTGATGAATTTATACCGGTAGCTAAACAGACACCATGTTATTTAACTTATACTAATGAAAAAACTCATCAGATCATTCGCGATAATCTTCATAAATCAAGTATGTATGGTGGAATTGTTAAAGGTGTGGGACCTCGTTATTGTCCATCAATCGAGGATAAAGTCGTTAAGTTTGCCGATAAAAAGCAGCATCAGATTTTCTTAGAACCAGAATCAAAGGAAATGAATACGATTTATGTTCAAGGGTTTTCTAGTTCATTACCACATGATGTTCAAGAAGAAATGATTAGAACGATTCCTGGTTTAGAAAATTGTCAAATTTTAAAATATGCTTATGCCATTGAATACGATGCTATTGATCCTTTACAATTATGGCCAACATTGGAAACTAAGGTGATTGAAAATTTATTCACAGCTGGTCAAATTAATGGAACTAGCGGTTATGAAGAAGCGGCTGGTCAAGGGTTGATTGCGGGAATTAATGCTAGTTATAAATTAGAAGGAAAAGAGCCATTGATTTTAAAACGTGATGAAGCTTATATTGGGGTCATGATCGATGATTTAGTTACTAAAGGAACTGATGAACCATATCGGATGCTTACTAGCCGTAATGAATATCGTTTATTGATTCGTCATGATAATGCTGATGAACGGTTAATGAAATATGGCCATGATGCTAGACTAATAAGCGATGAAGAATACGATTGTTATTTAAATAAAATGAAAGGGATCTTTGATGAAATTGATCGTTTAGATACGATTCGTTTTACTCCTAAACATGAAATCAATGACTTATTAGAAAAATATCATTCAACGCGTTTAACTGAAGGAATTAGTGCTAAAGAATTAATTAAACGACCTGAATTATCGTATGAATTGTTGTTACCTTATATTGATGGACCTAAACTTGATGACGAACAGCGCCGTCGAATCACAATTTTAATTAAGTACAAAGGTTATATCGATAAAGCTAAACGACAAGCTATGCGCCAGGCAAAAATGGAAGAAAAGATAATTCCAAATGATATTGATTATGATCAGGTAAGTAATTTGGCATTAGAAGCAAGACAAAAATTATCGAAGATTCGCCCTCTGACAATCGGTCAGGCTTCGAGAATTTCCGGAATAAATCCAGCTGATATTTCTGTTTTATTGATTTATTTGAAACAAAAGTATAATGAGGAATAATTAGATGAATGAACAAGAATTTATAGATCAATTAAATAAACAAGGCATAAACTTAACTGTAAAGCAGTTAGAACAGTTTAAAAAATATTATGTGACTTTGGTTGAGTGGAATCAGAAAATGAATTTAACAGCAATAACTGATCAAGAAGACGTTTATTTAAAACATTTTTATGATTCACTTACGATTGCTTTTGATTTTAAATTTAAAGATCAAAAGATTATTGATGTTGGAGCGGGTGCCGGTTTTCCTAGTATTCCTTTAAAAATAGTTTACCCAGATTTAAAAGTAACGATTGTTGATTCTCTTACCAAACGGATTACATTTTTGAATCATTTATTTAAAGAATTAGAGTTAACTGATTGTAAGGCTATTAGTGCCAGGGCAGAAGAATATGCGAAAACTAATCGTCAAAAAGCTGATCTAGTTCTAGCAAGAGCGGTTGCTAGACTAGATATATTAGATGAATTATGTTTACCGTTAGTTAAAGTTGGTGGATATTTTTTAGCTCTTAAAGGCCTAAAAGCACAAGAGGAATTAACTAAAGCAAGTAGTGGAATCAAGATTCTAGGCGGTGAAGTTGAACGAGTAATTGATTTTCGTTTAACTAACGATGATCACCGGAGCAACATTATTATTAAAAAAGTAAAAGCAACACCAGCAAAATATCCACGGATGTTTGGCAAAATCAAAAAACAGCCTTTATAGGAGATAATATGTTAGAGAAAGTATATAAACAAATTGATATAGATAAAATTTTTGTTAACGAGAATCAGCCCCGAACTATTTTTGATGATGAAAAAATTGAAGAACTAGCCAATTCAATCAAAGAAAATGGCTTGATTCAGCCATTGATTGTTAGAAAGCAAAATCGTAATTATCAAATTATTGCCGGAGAACGTCGTTATCGGGCTTGTAAACTAGTTGGCTTAAAAACTGTTCCTTGTATCATCAAAGATATTGATGATAAGCAAATGGATACTTATGCAATTATTGAAAATATTCAAAGAGAAGATCTAACCCCAATTGAAGAAGCTAATGCTTATAAGACATTATTAGAAACTTATGGTATGTCGCAAACCGAATTAGCTAGTAAAGTAGGGAAAAAACAATCAACAATTGCTAATAAATTAAGATTATTAAAATTATCAGATGAAGTCAAAGAGGCATTGAAAGCTAAAACAATTACTGAACGTCATGCACGGGCAATGCTTTCTTTAGATCAAGATAAACAAGAAACTATTTTACATCAAGTAATTGATAAATCATTAAATGTTAAACAAACCGAAAATTTAATTAAACAGCCGCCAAAGGCAAAAAAGAAAAAAAATAGCGGGCCAGTAAAAGTATCTCGTAATTTTAAGATTGCGATCAACACAATTAATCAGGCAACTCAGTTAATTGAAAAATCTGGTGTTGAAATCACTAGTGAAACTGAAGAAACTGATGATGAATATGTTATTGTATTACGAGTAAAAAAATAAGTTAAAGTGAGATGATCAAAGATTATGATTAGAGTGTATACTACGCCAGCTAGTCAATCTTGTCGTAAGGTGATTGCCTGGTTAAAAAAACATAATCTAAGTTTTATTGAAAAAAATATTTTCTCATCTGATCTACATACTAGTGAAATAAGAGAAATTTTAGAACGCTGTGAAAATGGTACTGATGATATCATTTCTAAAAACAGTAAAATCATGAAATCAACCGGACTTGATTTAGATAGTATGAAAATGGAAGAACTGATTGTCTTTATAAAAAACAATCCCTCAATTTTAA
>NZ_JAGHEW010000047.1 GCF_017889095.1 Thomasclavelia sp.
CTTGCAAACGGAGTTAGTGATGATATAATAAAATCAGAGGTGGGAAAACTGATGAATGACAAGATGGAAAAGTTTAATCAGGATGAAGAATTACAGTTAATGGCCTTTAACCGCAATTTAAAGAAAGCATCAATTGAAGCCGATATGCAGGACATGTATGATCAGGGAGTTGTTGACGGTATTATTGAAGGTAAACTAATTATGCAGCAAAACATGTTACAATCACAAATCATGAGTAAATATGGTCAGAATGAAAGTAAATGGCTAAAAACATTAGACTTAAAACAGTTAGAAAAGGTTACTGAAGAAATTTTAAAAGATATTACATTAGAAAAGCTAAAAAACAAAATCAATGAATAACTTACTTATAAAAGAAGGTTTAGATCAATTATTTCTAATAAATTTTTAGATAAAGCAGACTTAGCATTGATGCTAAAAACACTTAGTTATCTCAATTTTTAAAGGAAGCAATAAAAGTATCGCTTCCTTTTTATTAATTACCATCTGAACATTTTTGAGCATCTATAGCCAATGCAATCATTAAAACATAAATAGCATTATTAGGATCTACAATATCTAACATATAAGTATCCGTAAAGTTAAAAAGTTGTTTATTTATTGTTGCAATCAAATTATCATCTTCATCAAAAATTTGATAATCCCATTCAAACATATTTCCTTCAACCTGCCAATTATTACAATCAACAATAAATGATGGTCTAAAAAAAGTAAACTCTTTTTTTATTTCGCCAACATATTGATCATGAATAAATAGTTTGAATCGTGGCAAAAAAGTCAAAACTTCTTCTTTAACTGTACCAATATGCATTCCATTACAATCATATATTTGTAATTTATGTCCCCAGCTAAGCTCTCCTTTAACCTGGAATACTACATTTTCTTGTTCATCATAAATATCATAACTATCTAACCATGAAAAAAATCTTTGTTTAAATAATAGTTTCATAAATATCCTTTCCACCTTTAATCTTTATAACTATAGTGTAAAAAATATTCTTTCATATTACAATAATTATCTTTGTTTTATCAATAAAAGAATAAGAGTTATTTAAAATAAGATGATTCTAAGTAATAATCTTATAATCACTACCTTACATTATACAGTTGTTTTATCGTCTAAACTATTTAAAGTAATATTGTTTAATTTATCAAGTGATGTAAGTTGTGTTCTTGCAAGATTTCTTAATTCAATCATTCTTTCTTTTTGTTTTAAGCCTTTACTAATTAAAATTGCATTATAGCTTTCCATATTAGCTAATACCAATAATTCATTAAGACTAGCATAATCTCTTATATTTCCTTTTAGATTAGGATTTTCATCACGCCACTGTTTTGCTCGTTTATTAAACAAGGCAACATTTAGCATATCTGCTTCGCTAGCATATTTGTAGGATAACTGTTCGCTAGTTAAATCTTTTAACAGATATTCTTTGATTGCATCAGTATGAATCTTATAATTAATCTTTGAAATTTCTCTATTTAAATTCCAGCTAAGTGATAACTTTGAATTTTCATCTTCTTTTAGTCTTTGATAATCTTTAATAATATATAGTTCAAATTCAGCAGAAATCCATGAAGCAAATTTAAATGCAATATCTTTATGAGCAAATGTTCCGCCACCTCTTCCTACTTTTACAAATAGACCTATCGCATTAGTGCTTTCTACCCATTTTTTTGGAGATAATGTAAAAGCATTACTACCTGCTTCTTGTAAAAACCCCTCGAATTCGATGGGTTTAAATTTTGGATTATTTAATTGCTCCCATATACCTAAATATTCAATAGTGTTATAGTTTCTCATCCAATTTGCAACAACCACATTAGGTTCTTCTGAATTCTTATATCTTGCAATATCCGTTAAACAAATAAAATCGTTTTTAAAGTCTTCTGTATAAACTTGAATTTCAATACCTTTGGCTTCAATGGTATCTTTTTTTATTTTAGACATAATTTCTCCTCCTCATTGATATGATGTACTTTTTACAACAACTGCCTTATCATAACAGCTCTAAACAACACACCATCTACTTATTTTTTAGTTTTAACTTCAGTAGAAGTCTAAGCCCCCTCATGTTCCCTTGACTATTTATCTCTGTTATCATTATGAGATTGGACAAAACTTTTTTTATTAATTTAATCAATGTTTTTCCAATCTCTTTTTTTATTTCACCTCCACTTTTTTGACCTCTTTGTGATGCTTCGCACCCGACTAATAAGTGTTGGAGATGATTCATTATGTTATTATACTTATCTTCTTATAATGATTACTATTCTTTTGGTTTTGATTCTCATCTTTCGAATGTTTGATTTGCTGGAATCTTCTTTTCTTTATTATGATACGAAATTCCATGCAAAGATCATATATAGATAATCTTTTTTTCTTATTCTAAAATACCTATTCTTGTTAAAGTTTTAGATAATTGCGAGGTATAGAATTCACCAGCTTATTTCCCTGTTTTTAGTGCAATTTGTTCTACTAGATATTTAACAAATCAGCTTTATCAATTTCTTTAATTAAAATTGAAATAATATCACTTTGCTTTAGATTTCCTATTCCTAAACGATTAGAATATGGATTGTTCTAGTCAAATTATCATATTCATCATAAATATCCTTTCCACCTTTAATCTTTATAACTATAGTGTAAAAAATATTCTTTCATATTACAATAATTATCTTTGCTTTATCAAAAAAAAAGAAGTATCACAAAGATACTTCTACTTAGAATCTTTACTAATAATAAAACTTACACCAACATCATGATTTATAGCTTTTACTTTAAAGCCGTACATCGTACATGTTTTATAAACAATTGA
>NZ_JAGHEW010000330.1 GCF_017889095.1 Thomasclavelia sp.
CTTTGAGGGATAGCGAGAGTCAAAAGCGATAGCTTGAACGGAGTGAAAGCAGCGCCTTTAGACGCGAGCAAGTAGCAAAGGCTTATAGCCGCAGAGAAAACCACGTCTTTTAGGCGTGGTTTTTATTTAATGATATTATGTGATTTAAAGGGAATAAAATGTTGTATTGTAAGAAAAAATTGGAAAATATTAGACAAAAGTTGTGACGTTTGTTACAATTAATTCGGTTATCATATATGTTTGTAAATTGGTACAAACGTTTCTACCCCATTACCGTAAATAATGGGACTATGATAGATGCTTTTAGTGTGTCTATCATCATGATAGATTTTTTTATTAGAGGAGGGTTTGGTAGTGAAAAAAAAGCTTCATTATGTTCTTTTGGTACCTTGTCTGGTTCTACTGATTGTGTTTTTGGTCATGCCATTAGTACAAACTATTTTTCCAACATTGTTTCCTGAAGGCAGTGGTTTTACTTTCTCACATTATTTAGATTTTTTTAAAGATGAATATTATATGACGATTTTTATTAGAACAGTCAAAATTGCTTTAATTTCATCAATCGTTTGTATGATCTTAGGAGTACCAACAGCATATTTTATTTCTCGTTGTGAAAAGAAATGGCGTGGACTTTTAATGGCAATTTCAATTTTCCCAATGTTGACTAATTCAGTTGTTAGAAGTTTTGCCTGGATCAATATTTTAGGTAAAAATGGAATCATTAATAATATGTTATTGTCATTAGGGCTCATTGATGAACCGCTAACACTTTTATATACCGAGTTTTCAGTATTAATTGGGACAATTTATTTATTTTTACCGCTGATGATCATTACTTTAGTCGGAGTTATGGAAAATATTGATAATGATATGATGGAAGCGGCAGAAAGTTTAGGTGCTAATCGGATAAAAGCCTTTTTAAAAGTTGTTTTACCACTTAGTTTACCAGGTATTATCGTTGGTTGTGTATTAGTATTCACGGGTTCTTTAAGTGCTTATACAACACCACAATTATTAGGTGGTCCTAAAAACTTAGTATTAGCAACCTTTATTTCTCAACAGGCACTTAGTTTAAATAACTGGACCGGTGCAAGTGTTTTTGCCGTTATAATGATCGTTACAACTTTGATTGTAATGAAAGGCTTAAATGCCTTGGCAGCTAAATTAGATAAAAGGGGTGAAGTATAATGAGAAGACATAAAGGATTGATGATTATTTCGATATTAGTTTTTGCTTTTTTATTTATCCCGCTAATTATTATTACAGTTACGGCTTTTGGTGAAAAGAGTACGATTACTTTCCCAATTGATGGTTTTTCATTACAATGGTTTGCCAATGTATTTGCTTCACAAAGCTTTATGAGTTCCTTGGCATTAAGTGCAAAATTAGCTTTACTAGCTACTTTATTAGCTTTATTAGTAGGAGTACCAGCTGCTTATGCTTTAGCACGTCATAGTGTAATCGGTAAGAAATTTTTAAAAAGTTTCTTTTTATCACCAACAATTATTCCCGGGATCGTTGTTGGTTATGCCCTGTATCAAAGTTTGATCTTAAAAATGGGATTACCAGTATTTGAAAGTTTATTATTAGGACACTTTTTAGTTGTCTTACCTTATGTAATTAGGATCGTTGGTTCTTCTTTGGATCAATTTGATTTTGCAATCGAAGAAGCAGCAATGAGTTTAGGATGTCAAAAAGGACAAGCATTTTTTAAAGTAGTGTTGCCAAATATTACTTCAGGAATTAGCGCAGCATTTATGTTATCATTTATTAATTCTTTCAATAATATTCCGGTTTCCATGTTTTTAACTGGTCCTGGAATTACCACTTTACCAACAACATTGATGAATTATATTGAATATAATTATGATCCAACCGTTTCTGCGGTATCAGTATTATTAATGCTGGCAACAATTATAATAATGTTTATTGTTGAAAAGACATTAGGTATTTCAGCACTAGCTAAATAGGAGGAATAAGATGGCGTTTTTAAGTTTAAAAGATATTGCAGTAGCATATCATCAAAAAAATTATATTTTACAAGGATTAGATTTAGATATTGAAAAAGGGGAATTAGTATCTTTATTAGGACCTAGTGGTTGTGGAAAAACAACTACTTTAAGAGTTATTGCGGGATTTATTGAACCCCAGGAAGGTAAGTTTGTTCTAGATAATGAAGATATTACCAAAGTACCAGTACATAAAAGAAATTTTGGTTTAGTTTTCCAAAGTTATGCATTATTTCCTCATTTAAGCGTTAAAGATAATATTGCTTTTGGTTTAAAACTAAGAAAAATGGATAAAACTGAAATGGAAGCTAAAATTAAAGAAGTTGTCGAAATTTGTGGTCTTGAAGAATTAGTTGACCGGTTACCAAAACAACTTTCTGGGGGACAAAGACAGCGGGTTGCTTTGGCTCGAGCATTAGTTATTGAACCAAAATTATTGTTACTTGATGAACCGTTAAGTAACTTAGATGCAAAATTAAGAATCCAGATGCGGGTAGAAATTAAACGATTACAAAAAAGATTAGGAATTACAACAATTTTTGTAACTCATGATCAAGAAGAATGTTTCTCTATTTCTGATAAAGTAGCAGTTATGAATAATGGTGTCATTGAACAATATGACAGTCCTGAAAATATTTATTCAAGACCAAAAACTGAGTTTGTGGCTCGTTTTATTGGATTTGAAAACTTCTTTGATTTAGAAAAAGAAGCTAATCATTGTTACCGCAATAGTGTGGGTCAAATTATTAACGTAGACAATGATGGTGATTTACAATCTTGTAAGGGAACAATTCGCCCTGATGATATTGAAATCATTCCATCTGCTGATAATCATGAAAATGTTATTACTGGAACTGTTAGCGTACGGACTTTTTTAGGGAAAAGTTATCAATATGAAGTTGATACTAATATTGGTAAATTAGTCGTTAATAGCGCTAATGAAAAAGTTTACAAACAAGGTGATGATATTGCAATGTATTTACCAGCAAACAAAATTGTCTTAGTATAAGAAAGGATGGTCGAAAGTGAAAAAATTATTAGCAAGTCTTATGGCTGGAGCATTATTTTTAGTTGGCTGCTCTGGCGGAGGAAGCAGTGACGAAAATGAATTGGTAATTTCAACATGGGGGTTAAATGCCGACATCGTTAAAGAAGATGTTTATGCTCCATTTGAAAAAGAAAACGATTGTAAGATCGTAGTTGATGAAGGTGGTACATCAGATCGTTATACTAAATTTGCCAACAATCCTGATGCATCTATCGATGTCATCGAATTATCACAAGCAGAAGCACAAAAGGGATATGAAGCGGAATTATTTGAAAAACTTGATTATAGTAAAGTTGGAAATGCTAAAGATTTAATTGATGCGGCAGCTAAATTAAAAGATGAAAATGGATATGGTCTTCCATATACATTAAATAGTATTGGAATTATTTATGATAAAGAAGCAGTTGGTTTTGAAATTAAAGAATGGAATGATTTATGGGACAGTCGTTTAAAAGGAAAAATTTCAATTCCAGAAATTACAACTACTTTTGGACCAGCAATGGTGCATATTGCCAGTGATTATAAAGGTGTTGATATTACTAGCGATAATGGAAAAGCGGCTTTTGAAGCATTAGAAGAATTAAAACCTAATATTGTTAAAACATATACTAAATCTTCTGATTTAACAAATATGTTTAGTGCTGGGGAAATCTCTGTTGCCGTGGTAGCTGATTATGGTGTTAGTCTAATTCAAAAAAATAATGAAAAATGTGAATATATCGTACCAGCTTCAGGTACTTATGCTAACTTCAATACAATCGAAATCAATAAAAATTCTGAAAATAAAGAATTAGCTTATAAATATATTAATTGGCGTTTAAGCAAAGATTTACAATACACTGATGCAGTTTCTGATTTAAATGAATCACCAACAAATAAAAATGTTGTTTTAACTGATGAAGAAGCTAAAAATAAAACGTATGGTGATATTGCCGCTCGTGCTAAAGTTATTGATTACAAATTTGTCAATCCATTATTAAAAGATTGGGTTGATCAATGGACAAGAATCTTAAATAGCTAAAAGGAGGCATTATCATGATTGATCAGCTCATCAAAAACGTTCAAGTATATAATACTTTTATTCAATCTTTTGAAAAAAAGAATGTTTATGTTCATGAAGGAAAATTTTATTACCTTAGCGATGATGTATCACTTGAAGCAAGTAAGATAATTAATGGTCAAGGTAAATATATGATTCCGGGGCTGATTGACATTCATATGCATATCGAAAGTTCAATGACAATTCCAAGTGAGTTTTCTAAAGCAGTTTTACCTCATGGGGTCACTACTGTTGTAGCTGACCCTCATGAGATTGCTAACGTCTTTGGAATTAAAGGAATTGAAGCCGTAATATCCAATGAAACAACATTGGATATTTTTTATGGCATTCCTTCTTCCGTTCCTTCAACTAATAATACTTTAGAAACAACAGGCGGTAAGATCGATGTCGATGATGTTAATCAGTTATTAAAAAATCCTAAAATTTTATGTTTAGGTGAAGTAATGAATTTTAAAGATTTGATTGGCGGTAATCAAACTCTAATTAATCAAATTATTGCTGCCTGTCACCAGCAGCGCTGGCAATTACCAATAGAGGGTCATTGCCCTAAAATTACCGGTTTAGATTTAGCTAAATATATTTACCAGGGGGTAGATGCTGATCATACGCATCAAAGTCCTGAATCAATCGTTGAAAAGATCAAAAATGGCATGTTTTTGGAAATTCAACGTAAATCAATGACTCCGGAAAACATTGAAACACTAGTAAAAAATAATTTTTATGAATACTTTGCTTTAGTAACTGATGATGTAATGGTCGATGATTTGAAAACCGGACATTTAAATTTATTGGTCAAATTAGCACATGATTTAAATATGCCAATTGAAAAAGCTATTTATTGTGCTACTTATACACCAGCAAGAAGAATGCATATGATTGATCGTGGCTGTATTGCTCCTGGTAAGTTAGCGGATTTTATTTTATTAGATAATTTAGAAGAATTTTCAATTTATAGTGTCTATAAAAAAGGAAAGTGTGTCTATCAAATTGATCAAGAAATTGAAATCAATGATCAGCCACCAGTTTTCCCAAGTGATTTCTATCATTCAATTCATCTTAAAGATGTAAGTGAAGATGATTTTAAACTAACAAGCAACCAGTCAGAAGTAGTTTGTCATGTCTTGGAAATCGAACCGCATTCAACATTTACTAAGCATTTAAAAATGAAACTGCCAGTTATTAATGGTTATGTCGATTATCAAAGTGCTGGTTTAAGTTTATTGACAGTTTTTGAACGTTATCAAAAAAATGGTCATATAGCTCATGCCTTAGTTAAAAACACTTTAGCTAAACAAGGGGCAATTGCTACTAGCTGGGCTCATGATCATCATAATATCATGGTGTTAGGAAACAATGAAAAAGATATGGCAGTTGCTTTAAAGCAGCTAGTTAAACAACAAGGTGGTTATTTAGTTGCTGTAGATGGTAAAGTAGTTGCCAATGCATTATTAAATGTAGGTGGAATTATTAGTGATCAGCCAATTGATAAATTAGCTAGCTCGTTAAAAGAAGTTAGAAAAGCAATGAAAGATTTAGGCTATGAACATGATAATGCCATTATGTCATTATCAACATTATCACTTCCAGTTTCCCCAGAATTGAAAGTTACTGATTTTGGTTTATTAGATACATATAATCAAACAATTATTCCATTAATGGAGGAAAATGATGAAAACATTAATTAAAAATGTTACGATCGTAACAATGAATCAAAACTTTGATGTCATTGAAAATGGTCAGATGGTAATTGAAGATGATCGAATTATTGAAATTGGAAAGCAATGCTTCCAAGATTATGATCACTGCATTGATGGCAACCAGGGTATTTTGATGCCAGGAATGATCAATACCCATACGCATTTGGGGATGATTCCGTTTCGCTCTTTAGGTGATGATTGTGTTGATCGGTTAAGAAGATTTCTTTTCCCTTTGGAAGTAGAATGTATGAATGATAAACTAGTTTATCATAGTTCGCGTTATGCAATGGCTGAAATGCTGTTATCAGGAATTACTACTTTTATGGATATGTACTATTTTGAAGATGAGGTTGCTAGAGCGGCTGATGAAATGAAGATGCGTGGTTTTGTTGGGGAAACAATCGTTGATTTTTGCAGTTGTGACAGCCAGGAACCGTATGGCGGAATTGATTATTGTAAATGGTTTATTCCTAAATGGAAAGATCATCCATTAATTACTCCGTTTATTGCCCCGCATGCTACTAATACTAATGATTTAAAACATCTTAAAATGGCTCATGAATTAGCCATAAAATACGATGTGCCAATGTCTTTACATGTCAGTGAATTAGATTATGAAATGGATTATTTCAAAAAGGAATATCAAATGACGCCAGTGGAGTTTTTAGATCATTATCAAATCATGGATGATCATTTATTAGCGGCTCATTGTATTCATTTAAATGAACATGATATTCAGTTATTTAAGAAAAATAATAGTGCTATTGCTCATTGCTTAATTTCCAATCTAAAAGCCGCTAAAGGAGCGATGCCCCTTAAAGCTTTATTAGATGCTGGAGTTAATGTTGGTTTAGGTACTGATGGACCTTCTAGCAGCAATTCTTTAGAGCTATTTTCCTTACTTAAAGCAGTTGCCTGTGTTCATAAAACTGTAAATCATGATCGCAGCAGTTTTCATGCTAAAGACGTTGTTGCTTTAGCGACTATCCAAGGTGCTAAAGCATTAAAAATCGATCATTTAGTAGGTTCATTAGAAGTAAATAAAAAAGCTGATTTTATTATTATTGAAACCAAATCAGCTAATATGTATCCAATTTATGATCCTTATTCAGCAATTGTTTATAGTGCTAATGCCAGCAATGTCGAAACAGTATTTGTAAATGGTGAATGCTTAGTTGATAAGAAACAATTACAACATGTAAATCTAGAAACATTACGTCAAAATGTTGAAAACGAATCAGCTCTGTTTAAACAAAAGGCTAAAGAATATGAAAAAAAAGAAATAATTTAAAAGGGGCTGTAACGAGCAATAAATAAATTATAGTCTCTAAAACGCAAAAACGTACGACAAAATCGTACGTTTTTTGGTATAATATATGTATGAAAAACAAATTATACAACAATAATTATAACTC
>NZ_JAGHEW010000331.1 GCF_017889095.1 Thomasclavelia sp.
AAGTGAAGGAAGTGATAATATGGATGATAGTAATTATCAAAAATATAAAATTGCCAAAACAATTTCTGAACAAATAGAGTATTTAAACAAAAATAAAAGAGTACAATTTAACTGTATGGATAAAGATAAGGCAAAAGATAAACTATTAGAATATAACTATATTAATATTATTACACCATTTAAGCACAAATTTGCAAAACAAAATAACAAGAAAGAAGTTGAAAAAGTTAATGGCAATCATGTATATGAAAGAGATGTTGATTTTAATGAATATTACACTTTATTCAAAGACGAAAGAAAAAGCTATCCAACAATAATTTCTAATATACTTGATTTTGAAATTCACTTTAAGACAATCACAGCATATCATATATTAATATCTAATGATATTAGTGATTCCAATCAGCTTCAATTATTTCTTGACACATTGAAGCTTCAGTTTTCTTTTTTAGAATCACGATATACTAAAACTAGAATATCGCATATGAATAATCATATAGATTCTTTAAAAAGGGATATTTTTAAATATGCTAATGTTTATTGCTTTTTTGATAGAATGAGTCTGGGTAATATGCTAACAATATTCACGTGTCTTGATCATCATTTGCAAAATATAATATTCAAAGATTTAAAAAAATACAAAATGACTTTTAATGTTGATAAAGTACCAGATTTTATAAATAAAGTTTTCTGTTTAGTATCAATTAGAAATTGTGTGATGCATTGTAATAGTTTAGAAATTTTAATAAGATTTTATAATCCTAAAGCACATGAATTAAGAAAAAATTCTGATAGGAAAAAATATTTAAATATGATTAGGATCTTAAGTATAGAAAAAGCTCACAAATAATCGTGAGCTTTCTTCCGCACCGTGTGCCATTTACATTAATATTATATGTAAATTTTATAAAAATATCAACAAAAAATATTTTTGACTTTCGGTTTTTTGCATTCATTTTTGATGCTGACGCTTATCCGCAAAGTAAAGAACACATATATTTAATTGAAAATGGTCCGTTAATGGAAGAAGTTACTGCAATTGATTATGAAATATAATTTATTATCCCACTTTTATAGATAGATGAAATCTCACTTATCTATAGAAGTGGGATTTTTTTATTTTCTAGATCAAATAAAAAAGTCCTGATAGCTTATTTTGCTACAAGACATCACTATAAATTTACGGTATTTCCAAAAAAGTGTCGCAGAATATCTTAATCTACGACAAATAATATAGCATATCTAACCAAAAAATAAAAGAAAAACATTTGATTTACCACCAATTTGTATTTTTTTGCACAAATAATGTTTTTAACAGTAATTTTTTCAATTTTCTATAGTTTTATAACTATTAATAAAGAAAACTCTAAAAATCGATTACAACTGATTCTTAAAAACACCAAATATTATCCGTATATATAGCTAAAAATAACCGGTTAGAGCGTTTTTTGTTATCAAAAATAATAAAATAAAAGACTTTAAATAAGCAATTATCACAAATTTGTTAAAAAATTGAAAAAAATATATATTTACGAATTCTCTAAATCTTTTGTCATAGAATAAGATATTCTGCGACTTAATCTAATTTTTGACTAGTTTTGTTGGGGTGAAGAAAGACAAGATGTATTGGTATTTTATTAATGTTCAGTCAAAACATACTAAAGCGGTTATTGATTTTTTTAATAATCAAAAGAATACTTTGGCATTTATTCCTAAAATGGAAAAATGGTTTAATGCCAAAAGGATTAAAAACTATATTATTCAAGATTTATATCCTGATTATATTTTCGTTAAATCGTCTTTAAATGAAAAAGAGTTTATCAATGAATATAAAGATTTTTTTAAGGAGATAAAAGACATAGCGGTATTAGTAAAACAAGGTAATTCTTATTCTATGGAAAGAAGTATTCAGGGTTTATATGAAAGATTATTTAATCGTGATGGTATTATTACTCATTCATCTGGAAATATTATTCATTCAAGATTAAAAGTCGATCAAGGTCCGTTATGTGGGTTGGAACAGTTTATTATTAAAATCAATCGACACCAAAGAACAGCAATACTTGATTTTAAACAAAATAATTTATCATTAGTTGTTCCTCTAGAAGTTATCAGTAAAAGTTAAAGGAAAATTAAATTAATGAATTATTATGTATTGTTTTGTCAAACAGTAAAAACAGAAAAAGTATGCCAAAGATTGAACAAGTATGATGAAATACAAGCCTTTATTCCCAAAATGGAAAAATATATCCGAGTAAAAAATTTAATTACTTTGCAGGTTATGTTTCCAGGATATTTGTTTGTTAAAACAAAACTAGATCAATATGAATTTGATTCATTATTGTTTTCTATGAATGATGAAAGAGATGGAATCATTAAAGAACTGAAGAAAAAGAATGCAACAGCATTAACCACAAAAGAAATAGATCTTTTAGATCAGTTATTAGATAATCAAGCAATTTTAAGAATGTCAAAGGGATATAAAAAAGATGGTAAAACCATTATAACCAATGGACCACTTCTTAAATTTCAAGATTCTATTATAGACACTAATAAAAGAGATATGATCGCAATATTAAACATTCAGTTCTTAAATCGAAATATTAAAGCAGGATTACGATTCAGGTAAAACAAATAAGATATTGCGTGTGGTATCTCTGCCTTTATCTTATGTTTGAACATAGTTTCTCTAGCTATAGCGAAATATTCGTTATGGGTTGGGGGAACTATGTCTTTTTTTATTGTAATAGTGAATCAAAAGGGGTTATGTAAAGCAGAAATAGATAAAGAGGGAGGGTATTATGAGTTTATTGAATGCTAAAGAAACAGCCAATGAGTTTATAACAGCTTCTAAAACAGAAAGATGTGTTATATGTGGTAAAAATACCCATGTACCAATTGATCTTCATATTGATTTACGAAGTAATTATATAGAAGGGGCAGGTCAATTGTGTGAAGCTTGTTATAAAGAGTTATATACACCAACTAAAGATAAAGTTAGTAATGATAAAGCATATATTAAAATAAAAAGATTAATTGATTTTATATTATCATTATGTGCTATTATTGTTCTTTCACCTATCTTTTTAGCAATTGCAATATTAATCAAAAAAGAAGATAAAGGACCAGTATTCTATAAACATATGAGAATTGGTAAAAATGGAAAACCATTACCAGTATTTAAGTTTAGAAGCATGACGACTAAATATAAAACATTTGATGAGTTTTATGAAACATTAACCGAAGCTCAAAAACAAGAATGGAATGAAAATTTCAAACTAACTAATGATCCAAGAGTAACTAAAATAGGAAAATTTTTACGAAAAACATCTTTAGACGAATTACCACAAATAATCAATATATTAAAAGGTGAAATGTCTATTATTGGTCCTAGACCAATAATTGGAGATGAACTAAGTAAATATGGTAATCGCAAAGATGAATTTTTATCAGTTCTTCCAGGTCTTACTGGTTATTGGGCTGCCAATGGAAGAAGTGATACTACATATGAAGAAAGAATGGAAATGGAGTTATATTATGTAAATAATATCTCTTTTTCTTTAGATTTAAAAATATTCTTTAAGACAATAATTACGGTTTTGAAAAAAGAGGGGGCTAAGTGATAATGTTGAATGTTTTAATCATGGCAGGAGGCAGAGGAACTAGATTTTGGCCGATGTCTACTGACAAGAAACCAAAGCAGTTTTTAAATCTGATAGATGAAAAAACTATGATTCAAGCAACGGTAGATCGTTTAAAATCATTAGTAAATTTGAATCATGTTTTTATATGTACTGGGAACCAGTATGTCTCAATTATTAAGGAGCAGTTACCTGATTTACCAGAATCAAATATTATCATAGAACCAACTGGACGTAATACTGCTCCTTGTATTTTACTTAGTAGTTTATATATTAGTCAAATTTATAAAGATAGTCATATAGTGGTACTTCCTAGTGATCATATGATCAATGACGAAAATGAATTCATAGATATTTTAAGATTTGGAGATCAATATTTAAATGAAAACAAGGAAGCTATTATTACTATTGGGATAACTCCAAATCGACCTGAAACTGGTTATGGCTACATTAATTATAGTAGTGAAATAAAATCTGTTGATAATCATAAGATTATGAAGGTAAAAAAATTTGTCGAAAAGCCAAATATTGATAAAGCTAATGAATATTTAAGAGATGGGCATTATTTATGGAATGCTGGTATGTTTATGTTTGATGCTGAGGCAATTTTAATTGAATTTCAAAAATATTATAACAGTTATGAAATATTAAAATTCCTTCCTTCAATTGAAAGTAAAAATTATTATACAGAACTTGAAAAGAAATATAGACAATGTGAATCAATATCTATCGATTATGCTATCATGGAAAAATCAAATAATATTTATGTTATTCCTTCTAATTTTGGATGGGATGATATTGGTTCATGGCAAGCATTAGAAAGATATATTTCGAAAGATGAAAGCAATAATATCTTAAAAGGTAATATTAAAAAAATTGATGCAAGTGAGAATATAGTTTATGGGAATGATAAAGAGATAATCTTGTATGGAATTGATGATATTTTTTGTATTGATACAGGTGAAAAGATAGTTATTGGTAAAAAAGAGAACTTAGCAACGGTTCATGAACTGCGAGGTAAGTAAAAGATGGATTATCGAAAAGAATATCGAAGATGGCTAAATAAAAATATCATGGTTGATGAACTTGTTAATCTAAATGAAAAAGCCAAAGAAGAATGTTTCTATAAGGAACTAACTTTTGGTACTGGTGGTATTCGAGCAATAATGGGTCCTGGACCAAATAGATTAAATATTTATACCATTAGAAAAAATACTGAAGGATATGCCAGGTATATCGAAGAACATGGGGATAAAGAAGCTGGTGTAGTTGTTGCTTATGATAATCGAAATCACTCTAAAGAATTTGCTTTAGAAACAGCTAAAGTACTAGCAAGTCATGATATAAAAGTATATTTATTTGAAAATCTTAGACCAACACCTGAATTATCGTTTGCAGTTAGATATTTAAAATGTACAGGCGGAATAGTTATTACAGCATCACATAATCCACCAGAATACAATGGATATAAGATTTATGATCATCATGGATGTCAATGTGTTCCTAGAGATACCGATATCATTATTGAATACATAAATATGGTAGATGATCTACTATCAATCAAAATTGATGAAGATAAGACATCAAATATTAATTACATAGGAACAGAAGTTGATGAAGCGTATTATAAAGAACTAGATACAGTTCAGGAATACCCCGAATTAGATAAAGGTATCAGGATAGTCTATACACCACTTCATGGAACAGGAAATATACCAGTTAGAACTATGCTAAATAGACTTGGTTATGAAGTTTATGAAGTAAAAGAACAATGTGAACCTGATCCAAATTTCAGCAATACTAAATCACCTAATCCAGAAAACAAGGAATCATTTGAATTGGCAATCAAGTTAGCCAAAGAAATAAAAGCTGATTTAATTATTGCGACAGATCCTGATTGTGATCGATTAGGAGTTGTAGTTAAACATCATAATTCTTATGAATTTTTAACTGGCAATCAAACAGGTGCTATATTACTTGAATATCTGCTTTCCTCAAAAAAAGCAAAGGGTACATTGCCTGATAATGGGATAGTATTCGATACAATTGTTACATCTGATTTAGGAGCCAAGGTATGTAAAAAGTATGATGTTGAAGTAGAATCAACACTTACAGGTTTTAAATTTATCGGAGATAAAATTAGAGAATATAAAGGTCAAAAGACCTTTTTATTTGGTTATGAAGAAAGTTATGGCTACATGATAAAAGATTTTACTAGAGATAAAGATGGTGTGCAGTCATCTATTCTAATTGCAGAGTGTTGCAATTATTACTTAAAACAAAATAAAACATTGATAGATGTTTTAAATGGTTTATATGATGAATATGGCTATGTAACTGATATTCAAGAAAGTGAAACACTCCCTGGTATAGAAGGACAAAAACAAATGGAAGAAATAGTTAATCAGTTTAGATATGATTCTATACCAGAAATTGAGGGGAGAAAAGTCATAGCTAAAGAAGACTATTTAAATTCGATTAGAATAGATGCTGATGGAAAAACAATATTATCACTTCCAAAAAGTAATGTAATAAAACTATTTCTAGAAGATGGATCATGGATAGTTGTAAGACCAAGTGGTAATGAACCGAAGATAAAGTATTATAAGAATATCTGGAGGAAAGAATAATGCGTAAAAAGATAACATTCATTGTTACTAGAGTATTCTGGCCTTCAAATAGTGGACGAAAAGTAGTTCTTTATAATTATTGCAAAGGATTATATGATTTGCATAACTGTGAAGTTAATTTATACATATTTCCAGAAACAAATCAAACTTATAATGAAACTATTATGACAAAGCCATATTTTATTAATAAGATAGAGTTTGCAGATAAAGTAAGCTATTTTGATAAAATTACTAATTTATTTACAAAAACATTAATCAAACAATGGCCATTACAGTGCAGCCTATACTATTCAAAAAATAATGGTAACAAAATCAAAAAATTTATTCAGGATACTAATTCCGAAATAGTATTTGTTGATATGGTAAGACTTGCTGAGTATATCGATTATTTTAAAGAAATAACTAAAACAACAGTTATCAACTTTGATGATCTATTGTCAAAAAGATATAAAAGACAGATAAAGCAATTAGGAAACAAAGGGAATATTGCAGGTGTTTATGGAAAACAATTATCTGGTTTTATGAATTCAATTATTAATAATCAATTTTTAAAAAAGATGATTTTGAGTTATGAAAGTAGATTGACTGAAAAATATGAAATAGAAATTTCTAATCAATATGATTTCTCTTTATTTATATCTAAAATTGAAGCTAATGAATTTGAAAAAAAGGGAACTTCTTCTAAAGTGTTAAGTATAACAATGGGTATTGATGAGAGATATCTTAAAATTCCATTAAATTTAGAAAATAGAAAAAAGAATTATATTTCGTATTTAGGAAACTATAATTATGGAGCTAATCAGGATTCAATAAAAATCATATGTGAAAAAATAATGCCATTAATTTTAGATAAAGATCCCAATATTATCTTAAAGGCTGTAGGTCCTTGTCCTGAAGAATTGAAAGATAAGTATAGCAGTAGAAATATTATATTTACTGGTGAAGTTGATGATATTTCGGCTGAATTATTAGAAACTAGTGTATTTTTAGGGTATGTAGCTTATGGTACCGGGATTAAAACGAAAATATTAGAGGCATCAGCTATGGGACTGCCTGTGGTAACTAACTCTGTGGGTGCTGAAGGAATAGAGCTAGTTCATGATCAAGAGATATTTATTTCTGATAATTTTAATGTAATGTCAGATTATGTTATCAAATTGAGGAATGATGAACAATTATTGATATCTGTTATAAATAATGCTAGAAAAAAATTAGAATTAGATTATAAGTGGGAAAATATTTTATTAGAATTTAAAGAAATAGTGGGAGGAAATACTTAATGAAAAAAGCATTAATTACTGGAATTAACGGACAGGATGGAAGTTATCTTGCTGAATTCTTATTAGAAAAAGGATATGAGGTACATGGTATCGTTAGACGTGCTTCAATATCGACTACTGAAAAAATAGATCATCTCTTAAAGAGTAATCTAATTACTCTGCATGATGGAGATCTTTCTGATCAGTCATCACTTGTAAGAATTATAGGACTTGTACAACCTGATGAGCTTTATAATCTTGCAGCACAATCACATGTTGGCGTATCTTTTGATGCACCAGAATATACAGGTGATGTTGATGCTATTGGTGTTTTAAGAATTCTAGAAGCTGTAAGAATTTTAGAATTGAAAGATAAGACGAAGATTTATCAAGCTTCAACATCAGAGTTATATGGAAAAGTAGAAGAATGTCCACAAAATGAAGATACTCCTTTTCATCCATATAGTCCATATGCTGTTGCAAAACAATATGGTTTTTGGATGATTAAAGAGTATAGAGAAGCATATAACATGTTTGCTTGTAATGGTATTCTATTTAATCATGAATCTGAAAGACGTGGTGAAAATTTTGTAACTAGAAAAATCACCTTAGCTGCAGGAAGAATCGCCTGTGGATTACAGGATCATCTTGAATTAGGTAATTTAGATTCACTTAGAGATTGGGGCTATGCCAAGGATTACGTTGAATGTATGTGGCTAATTCTTCAACAGGAAAAACCAGACGATTTTGTTATTGCAACTGGTGTGCAACATACAGTAAGAGAATTTACAACCTTAGCATTTGCTCATGATGGTATTGAGTTAGAATGGAGAGGAAAGGGAATGGAAGAAAAGGGATATGACAAGAAAACAGGTAAGATGCTTGTTTGTGTTAATCCGCAATGGTTCAGACCAACTGATGTAGTAAATCTTTGGGGTGATCCAACCAAAGCAAAAACAAAACTTGGATGGAACCCTCAAAAAACATCATATGAAGAATTATGTGCAATCATGGCTGAACACGATCTTCAATTAGCAAAAAAAGAGGCTGGTATTTATGAATAAAATATTAATTATAGGTGCTAATGGTTTTGTAGGTAATTATATTGTTAAAGAATATTTAAAAGATAATTATGAAGTTATAGCAGCTGATTTACAGGATAGTTTTAAATATAATTATGATGTATATTATGAAAAAATGGATATTTTAGATAAAAAAAATGTTGAAATAGTTATAAAAAAATGGCAACCTGATTATTTGATTAATTTGGCTGCTATTAGCTCAGTGGCGGTTTCTTGGGATATTCCAGAAAAAACATTTAATATCAATGTTATTGGTACTGTAAACATTTTAGAGAGCATTAAAAAATATAATAAAAAATGTAAAGTATTACTTGTTGGATCTAGTGAGGAGTATGCTCCAAAGGATATACCGTTAACGGAAAATGATAAATTAGATGCTAATAATCCATATGGTATTTCAAAAATAGCACAAGAAAATATTGCAAAAATTTATTCAGATAGATATAAATTAAATATTATATGCACACGTAGTTTTAACCATACAGGTCCAGGACAATTAGAGCGCTTTGTAATACCTGATTTTTGTAAACAAGTGGCACTGATAGAAAAAAGTGGCAAACCAGGGAAAATATATATAGGTAATTTAAGTGTATATAGAGATATTAGTGATGTTAGGGATATAGCTGTTGCTTATAAAATTTTGTTAGAAAAACATGAAAATTTATTTGATGTTTTTAACGTTGGATCTGGAAACTCTTATCAAATGAGAAAAATTGTTAGTAAAATTATATCACTATCTACACAACCAATAGAAATAGTAGTAGATTCCAACAAAATTAGATCTGTAGATACTCCATATATATGTTGTGATACTTCTAAAATATCTAAGTTTAATATTAAAAGTATTTATTCTATTGATGAGATATTGTATCATGTATATCAATACGAATTAAATAATGGAAGAAGGTGAAACCTTGAAAATAGCAATATTTAATGATTTGTACAAATATGGTGGAAGTGAAGTACAAATTTTTAGAGAGCAAAAAATATTGATTGAGAATGGTTGTGATGCGGTGGTTTTAACTTTTGATGATACAATTTGTACTGGTTACATTGAAAAAAAGCATTTTAATATATGTACTAATAGATCGGTCATGGCAAAAGCAATTAATAGATTTATTATTAATTATAGAATATATTCTATAATTAAAAAATTTTTAAAAACAGAAAAACCTGATATAATTCATTTTAATAATATTAATTATTCACCTTTTACAGTTATTTTAGCATGTAAAAGTTTTAGATGTTTTCAAACTATAAGGGACTATTCTGCTATTTGTCCCAAAGGTACTTGTATAAAAAGTGATTTAAATATTTGTAAAGGATATAATATTAGCAATTGTAGTGATTGTATTGAAAAGAATATTTATTTAAAAGTAAGAATGTTACATTTAAGTTTATTTAATAATTATCGAAAAAAAAATATTATAAAATTCATTTGTCCTAGTAAAGAACTAACAGATTATTGTAATAATAATGGATTAGACACTGTTTGTATAAATAACCCTTTTGATGCTAATTTTGAAAAAAAAGGGGAAGTCAAAAAGATAATAAATCAAAAAAAGGTTTTTTTATATTATGGTCAATTAAAGATTGAGAAAGGGATAGATAGATTTATTGAAGCTTTTCATCAAGCAAAATTATCCAATGCGAAATTATTATTATGTGGAAAAATAGAAAAAAATTTATTAGAGTACATGGATCAATTATCTTATGTTAATGTTGAATATTTGGGTGTAAAAGAATATGAAGATATGCTAGAGTTGGTTTCAAATGTTGATTTTGTTGTTGTTCCATCATTATGGATTGAAAATTACCCAAATACTGTTTTAGAGGGTATGGCTTTATCTAAAGTAGTGATAAGTAGTAATAGGGGTGGAATGATTTCTATGATAAATGATGAAAATTTGATATTTGATGTTTTAAATATAGAGGATATGATAAAAAAAATTCAATATTGTTATAATATGGATTTAGATACATACAAAATGATTGTAAATAGAAATAAAAAATATATTTTAAATCATAATTTGGAAAATATATTTTTTAGTAAAATTATGAAGGTATTTAATATATGAGAATTTTTGGCATATTATTGTTAATGTTTTCTATTACATCATTTATTTTAGCATTAATAAAGGATAGATTGATTGAATATAGATTTTTTTATTTTAAATTGACTTTATTTATATCACTATTTATTAATATTGGATATTTTATAAATAATATTATTTTTATTTCATATTCTGAATTTGTGATGATATTTTATATATTAATATGTTTTTTTATGAATTTATATTTAAAGATAAATACCTATTTAGAAAAAAAAAGTTTATTTTTTGCTTTTCTATTGATATTTATAATTTTAACTTCTTTCATATTTTTAATTATAAATATAGATTATCCAAAAGTTATTCCATATTCAGTTTCAGCTGATATGGTGTATCTTGGTAAGGCTAGATTAGCTTTTCCTATAATAAATAAAATTAACTTTTATGAATTTTTTAAATTTTTGCTTTTTATTATATATGTTATTATGTCCAAGGATTATTTTAAAGATTCAAATGTACGTTACCTTTTGATAGAAAGTATAATTAAAATGTATGTATTTATTTCAGTTATTTATATGTTGGAGTTTGTATTAAATAATTTTGTAAATAAAAATATTTTTTGTGATTTTGTTAATAATATTTTTGGAATATATGATTACCGTAGTTATACAGAACCTTTATTAAGAAATGGGTTTTATACTTGTAAAGGATTATATACAGAACCTTCATACATTACGTTATTTATTCCATATTTTCTTATTATGTTAAAGAGGAAAATAAAAAATATTTATGATTTTATTTTTTTTCTTTTGTGTATTACATCAGTAATTATATCAGGTTCATCATCTATGTTGGTAATTGTTCCAATGGCATTATTTTGTTTATTTGTTGGATTAGGTATAGGTATTAATAAGAAAAAACAAATAATAAAATTGTTATTATTTGTTTTATGTTTTTTTGCATTGGGCTGTTTAATCTTTAAACATATAAATCTATTTGAATCATTTATAGATTATTCTATGCTCAAAATTAGGAGTTATTTGAATGGAAATGATACTAGCTTGTCAGGTAGTATAAGGAATTATGCAAATTTAATTTGTTATAATGCTTTTTTAAAAAAACCACTTCTAGGTTTGGGGATAGGAACGATAAAAGGATATGGGATTATACCAGGTATGTTAAGCTCTATGGGATTACTTGGAACTATAGTATATATAGAATTTATGACTAATATATTTGGTTTAACACTTAGGATAAAATGGAATGTTATAATTATATTTATTATAGTAGTTTATTTCATTACTATATTATCTATTTTTTATATATATACACCTGCCATTTTGACATTTGTTTTGCCATTAAAAATGGATACTAGAAGTGTTAGAAAGATACAGACATAGTATGTTAATTATAATAATATAGTATTTTTATTTTTGATATATTATATCACAACTGTTGTGAAAATAAGAAATAGCAAATAAATTCCACATTTTATTGATTAAATAATTAAAGAAGATATATATGAAAATTACTATGAACTAAAAAGAAAAAAGTTGTTAAAAACAAACTTGATTGACTATATAGTAGTATTGTATTTTTGGAAGAAAATACAATTATATCTATTTTGATTATGATTATTGTCCAAAGTTTTAGCTTTATATAAATGTAGTTATATACCTTAAGATAATTAATAAAAAATATAATTATAATTGTGAATTTAAAAAATTACTTGATTAATCATTAGACATAGGATATATATTTAAACTCAGATAAATCAAAAATTATTGAAACTTTTCTAAGACAAATAGTCAAATTTTTATTGTTTTTCTAAGTGGAAAATCAAACATCTGTATGATATGGTCAATCGAGAAAAATTATATTTCCTAATAATTTTACAGTAAAAATCAAAATTAATTTATAAGTGTTTAGAATTATATTATTAGTTAATGTTCAGTGATTGATAGACAATTAATGATTTAAGTTATAGATTAAAAATAATAAAATAGAGATAGTAAGGATGGATTGATTAAATGATTATTCTTTTTGATTTATATAATGCTCAGCCTATTGGAACAAGCAAGTTTCATGGCGGAGGAGAATACATAAAGACTATTTTCAAAAATGTAGTTGATAAAATTGGGAATAGTTTTGATAAAAATGTTGAAATATCTGTTTTTTTTAACAAACAAAAGTATTTAGATGACTGGATAATAGAAATTATAAAATATAATGATATTATAGTTCATAATGTTGTAAATAAAGAAGATATACAAAAGTTGTTATTAAGTCAGTCATACGATGTTTTTTATACTGGTATGCCATATATGTACGATAATATTGATCTATCAAATATCAAATATAAAACTTGTACAATTCATGGATTACGAGATATAGAAAAAATTTATGATAAATATAGTTTTTTTTATTTAAATAATTTACAGATAGCAAAAATTGTTATTAAAATTTTAATGAAAAAAATTTACGTAAAAAAACAAAAGAAAAAATATAGTGATTTAATTGAAAAATTTGATTGTATAATTACTGATTCAAACCATTCTAAGTATGCAATATTAGTAAGAATAAATTATTCTTATGAATATAAAATAAAAATGATGTTTGCACCCAATAAATATTTAGAAATAAAGAATATTCAAAATAGCAATTATTTTAAAAAATATTTTTTATTGATCGGAGGGAATCGTTGGGAAAAAAATTCATATAGGGCAATACGTGCTTTTGAACTATTATTTTCTATGGGACTTTTAAATGAATATAAAGTAATTGTAGTGGGAAATTTACCACAAAAAATTGTTTCAAAAATAAAATATAATAAATATATTTTTAAAGACTATGTAGATACAATTGAATTAGAAAATCTTTACTATAATTGTGATGTTTTTGTATATCCAACATTAAACGAGGGTTTTGGAATGCCACCCCTTGAAGCAATGAAATATGGCAAAACATGTATTGTCTCTTGTGTATGCTCTTTGCAAGAAGTTTGTGGTGATGCAGTTTATTATGTGAATCCATATGACATTGAAGAAATTGCAAATAGAATTTTAAAATCTACAAAAGAGAAAATAGAAAAGTCGAAAATTTTTTTACAATATAAAAAAATATATGAAAGGCAGGAAAATGATTTAAATTTAATTTGCAAGTGTATTGTTGAAGGTGAAAAAAATGACACGAACTAATTATTTAATAAAAAATACAAGTATTTTATTATTAGGAAAAGTTTCTACTCAATTAGTAACTTTTTTATTATTGCCATTGTACACAGCTAAATTAAATACTTATGAATATGGGATAATGGATGTGTATGTGACATTGGCAACATTATTGATACCGGTAATAACGCTTCAAATTGAGCAGGCAATATTTAGATTTATGATAGCCAAAAACAGTAATCTTAAAGAGATAATTTCTACTGCAACTTTTTTTATTTTAGTATCAATAATTATTTATTCATTTATATATCTGCTTTTTATTAATCTTTTTTCTATTGATTATCCAATATTAATTTTTTTGTTTTTTTTATCGCAAGCTATTTTTCAAATACTTTTACAAGTGGTAAGAGGCTTTAATAAATATAATTTTTATTCGTTAATATCATTTGCTAGTGCAGTTATGATAATTTTTTTTAATATTATATTTATAGTTGGATTAAATATGAAATATGAGGCTATATTATTGTCTACCGCTATAGCGGATTTTATTTGTTCAATAATAATAATTCTAAAAAGTAACCTTTATAAATATATATCTATATTAAAGGTGTCAGTAAAATTTTTAGTAGAAATGATTGCTTACTCTGCCCCATTAGTTATAAATCAGTTATCTAGTTGGTTAATTAATTATTCGGATAGATTAATCATAATTGCAGTATTAGGAATAAGTATGAATGGAGTATATTCATTGGCAAATAAATTTTTTAATTTACCAGTATCTATATTTAACATCTATAATCTTGCATGGACAGAGTTAATTATAAAAAGTGTTGAAAATGATAATAAAAAAGATACAAACCAATATATAAATAAAATGATAAATATAACTTTTGAAATATATGAATGTGTAATAGTAATTATTGTCGCAGGATTGGGAATTTTTTTTAAATTTTTTATTAATGAGAATTATTATATGGCATATAGGTATATTCCAATTTTGTTAATTGCATCACTATTTTCAGGAATGTCAGCAACTATAGGAAGCATCTATGTAGCAAATAAAAAAACAAAAGATATTGCTATTACTACTTTATTGTCAGGTTTTTTGAATGTTATAATCCATGTTTTAAGTATAAAATTTATTGGACTATATGCCGCGGCATTATCCACTATGATTACATTTATAATTTTGTTTTTCTTTAGATGCAAGAATATAAATTCATATTTTAAAGTAAATTTAGAATATAAGAATTTAAGAAAAATAACTATAATTGGATTTTTTGTGTTTTTTACTTACTATATTGGAAATACAGTTTTACAAATATTATCAGCAATCTTATTATTGATTTATATAATTAAATTAATAATAAGAGATTCTTTTTTTAAAAATAAATTTTTAAATATTATTAGACAAAAAAATATATAAGAGAAATATTTTTATTTAAATACTTGATTGACCACATCATACAGGGGTATGGTTTTTCTTTTAGAAAAATTATAAAACTATAACTTAAAACATAAATAAATTTGTTAATAATTTCTGATTTATCTAAGTTTAATTATTTACCCTGTGTCTTATGGTTGATCAAGTTTAAATAATATAAAAACTAAATAAAAAATGAAAAGGTATAGTATCAGTACTGTTATAAGTAGAATTATATTTTTGAAGAATATAAAACTATTATGAACAAAACAAATATAAAATCAGTTTATTTAAAATAAAATTTTATGACTTATAGCTAATTTATAATATAGAAAATAAAAATATTTTATAGAGAGGAAATATATTCAATGAAAATTGCAGTAGCAGGAACAGGCTATGTTGGATTAAGCATAGCTACATTGTTGTCACAGCATCATGAAGTAGTTGCTGTAGACATCGTTGAAGAAAAAGTAAATATGATCAACAATAAAAAGTCTCCGATTCAGGATAATGAAATCGAAGACTTTTTAAGTACCAAAAATTTAAATCTTAAGGCAACATTAGATGCCAGAGAAGCATATAAAGATGCAAAGTTTGTTGTTATTGCAGCACCAACTAACTATGATTCAAAGAAGAATTTTTTTGATACCAGTGCTGTTGAAAATGTCATTGAAACAGTATTAAGTGTCAATAAAGATGCCATCATGGTTATCAAGTCAACTATCCCGGTTGGCTATACTAAAAGTGTAAGAGAAAAGTACAATACTAAAAATATTATCTTTTCTCCTGAGTTTTTAAGAGAATCAAAGGCTTTATATGATAATTTATATCCTTCAAGAATCATTGTCGGTACAGATATGGATGATGAATATCTAATTAATAAAGCTAAAGTATTTGCATCACTGCTTCAGGAAGGAGCTATTAAGGAAAATATTGATACTTTATTTATGGGCTTTACTGAAGCAGAAGCGGTCAAGCTGTTTGCCAATACATATTTAGCTCTTAGAGTATCCTATTTTAATGAACTGGATACCTATGCAGAAATGAAAGGATTAGATACAAAACAGATAATTGGAGGAGTATGCTTGGATCCAAGAATTGGAACTCATTATAATAATCCGTCATTCGGTTATGGCGGATACTGTCTGCCTAAGGATACCAAACAGTTATTAGCTAACTATGAAGATGTACCACAGGAAATGATCAGTGCAATAGTTCAATCTAATAGAACCAGAAAGGATTTTATTGCTGATCGAGTGTTGGAGATAGCTGGCGGATATGGAGCTAATAGTTCTTATAATGTTGAAAAGGAAAAAGAAGTAGTAATCGGGGTATACCGTTTAACAATGAAATCAAACAGTGATAATTTCAGACAGTCATCAATCCAGGGAGTAATGAAAAGAGTAAAAGCCAAAGGGGCCAAGGTTATTGTCTATGAGCCGACATTAGAAAACGGAACAACATTCTTTGGAAGCAAAGTTATCAATGATTTAGATGAATTTAAAAGACAGAGTCAGGCTATTATCGCTAACCGCTATGACAGTTGTTTGGATGATGTAAAGGATAAGGTCTATACCAGAGATCTGTTCAGAAGGGACTAATTAATATGGAAAGTATTGAATTGAATGGAAAAACAGTATTGGTAACCGGAGCAGCAGGATTTATCGGATCAAATTTATGTAAAAGATTACTTAATGATCATAAAGATATCAAAGTTATCGGAATCGACAGTATGAATGACTACTATGATGTAAGGATAAAAGAGCATCGATTGGATACTCTTTTAAAATACACTAATTTTAAGTTTATCAAAGGAAATATTGCTGATAAAGAATTGATAACAGATATCTTTAATGAAAATAAAATTGATATCGTAGTTAATCTTGCAGCACAGGCAGGAGTAAGATATTCGATTGAAAATCCCGATGCCTATATTGAATCAAATATTCTTGGATTCTATAACATTTTAGAAGCATGTAGGCATAATTCAGTTGAACATTTAGTCTATGCCTCATCATCAAGTGTATACGGATCAAACAAGAAGGTACCGTATTCAACTGAAGATAAAGTTGATAATCCAGTTTCATTATATGCAGCAACGAAGAAATCAAATGAACTGATGGCACATGCATATTCAAAACTGTATAATATTCCCTCAACAGGACTAAGATTTTTTACAGTTTATGGACCAGCGGGAAGACCGGATATGGCTTATTTTGGCTTTACCAATAAACTGGTAAATAATGAAACAATTGAAATCTTTAACTATGGAAACTGCAAGAGAGACTTTACCTATATCGATGATATAGTTGAAGGAGTAATCCGGGTAATGAAGAAAGCACCAGAGAAAAAAGTTGGAGAAGACGGTTTACCGATACCACCTTATGCAGTATACAATATTGGAAACAGCAAACCGGAAAACTTATTAGACTTTGTTGAGATACTAAGTGAAGAGTTAATAAATGCCGGAGTATTACCTAAGGATTATGACTTTGAAGCACATAAAAAACTGGTAGCAATGCAACCGGGAGATGTACCGGTAACTTATGCAGATACAAGTGCTTTAGAAAAGGAGTTCGGTTTTAAACCGGATACACCATTAAGAGAGGGATTAAGAAGATTTGCAAGATGGTATAAGGAATTTTATAGGTGATGGGTGTAAGAGTAGAATTAATAAATTTGTTACTGAAAATACATTATTATTAAATAGAGGATATGAAATGGAAAATCAATATTTAGACGGAACTGGTAAGAGGATGATAGGATGGTTATTCGATGCCAAAGAGTAATCTTTATTATATGATTCCAAATCAAGCTACTATTGGTAATGCAATAACTAAAATTAGAGAGATTGAAATAATTGAAAATTAAGATAATTATCTATTTTATTTATTTGAAAATTTATAATCAATATAAGTGATTGGATCAAGCTATGTATGTAAATAAGTACTTGTAGATTTAATAACAAAAATTAAAAGGAGAGATTATTATGCATATTCTAATATTTTTATTAAATTATATAATAATATTTTTATGTTTATCTATACTAAGTCCATTTGTTGCGTTGATATACATTTTTGTTGATTCTTTAATAACATTTTTTGCATACGATGGTGTTGTAGGAAATTTGATTATTAACAAAAATAAAATTAATAAATATATTCAAATTGAAAGTAACGAACAAAAGAAAATAATAATATCAGCAAAACTAATGATATTTGCTTTACGTATTGGAATAATAATCATCACAATTATGATTTTTGGTGTTTTTGCAGTATTATTTTTGGCTTTACTTATAACTTTTGGATATTTCTTTTTAGGAAGAAATATCGGGATGTCATTATCAGGCTTTGTTACGATTTTTGATATTGCTAAAAATTCTTTTGTATGTATGAATAATTATTTAAATAAAATTTCACTTAAAATAATTTTAACTGAATTAAAAGTAGGATTGAATTATGATGGATAAGAAAGGTAATATTGGTGTTGATGATATAGTTGATGATGAATTGTTTGAAAAAAATACTCAAAA
The DNA here is from genome assembly GCF_017889095.1 of Thomasclavelia sp. Classification (GTDB taxonomy): domain Bacteria; phylum Bacillota_I; class Bacilli_A; order Erysipelotrichales; family Coprobacillaceae; genus Thomasclavelia. The sequence goes on from NZ_JAGHEW010000331.1 coordinate 18,789, forward strand.
TTTAACTAAACTTATAACAGAGATGGCAGAAATGATAACTTTTTATGACAAAAAAACCGATGAAAAGCCAATTTATCATTTTTCAAAAGATAAATACTATTTAGATGTTTTTGAAAATAAAATAAAATTTTGTGGTTACTGTTTTGAAATTAATGATGAAAATGAAGTTGAAGGAAAAATTATTCGATTTTCAGAGATAAATTATATTATCGCTGAAAATCATGTTTTAAAAATATATTTAGATAATATTATCTATATTATTCCGAATTTGTCTCATTTAATAAAAATTGAATATATTTTGAGTGATTATATAAATAAATATAAATCAAAACAAGAGGATATACTAAATGGAAACTAAAAAGTTTATTGAATTATCTAATAAATATAAATACTATAGATATCAGTTTTTACAAAATCAAAATTATAGATATGTTTTTTGCTTTAATGAGCTCTTGTATTCTCTTAATGTTCATAATAAAAAGTATATATCTTTTGACGATTTAAGTGATTTACAAGAATTGAGATACATTATATTTAATGAAATAACTGACAACAATATTATTTTTGAAACTATTACTCAGGAGATAGATTACGTACTTGATAACAATAAAAGCAATATTATAAAATCAACAAATAAGCAACTTGACTTATTGATAATAGGAATTCATGTGGATATGTGTCAATGTCTATTTTATTTATCTGAAGATGATAAAGCTTTTGAATATATAAGTAAGTGTTTATCGTTATATTTGCAAAAATATAAAGATAGCAATAAATTTTTTTATCAACAGTTATTAATACATTTTATAGGAGAAGTTCTCTGTTTTGAAGATATAAATAAAGCTCTAGAACTATATCAAGAAAAAATTGATGAACGCATGTTTAATCAATATGTGTTTTCAATTACTATGTTAATTAATATGACTTTACAATTGATAAAAAATTCGTATTTTGATATGGCATGGATATTTTTAGAAAAGTGGTTTGAAATATATAAAATAACTAATATCGAAAATTTATCTATAGATGACAAATATCTTCTATATCATTATATGCGATTAAATATATTGGTTAAAGAAGGAAAATATGAAAAGGGCATTATTGATTACGAAAGCTTTATACAAAAAATGAATAAAAGACATACTTTTTATCCATGGTTTTGCTTAGAAATTTCTAACTGCTTTCTTGGATTGCTTAAATATACAAAGTTTAGTAAATGGATAGAAGAGGGATACGAGGCTTATTCTTATTTACCTAAAGAAAATGAGACATATTTTAACATTTTAAAACAAAAGTCATTTATAGAGTTTAAAAAAGGTAATATAAGTTTAGCAATAGATTTATCGGAAGAAGCTTTGAATGGATTTAAAGTTATATGTGGTAAAAATGAAGCTTATTTGTCAGTACTTGTTCAACTTTCTATTATGACTAAAAGTGATGAAAAAAGGGAAATGTACTGGAATGAAATAGTAACATTATTGGATAAAATAGATCCATACCAACAATGCCTTATGTGTATAAATCTTGTATCTGTAAATTATGACTTATCTTGGAATATTACTTTCGATTATGAAAAATTATCTTATATTATTAAAAAGGCAATCAATCTAGCTGATAATTTAGATAATTTACAATTTAAATTTCTTTCAAGATTAAATTATTTAAGAATTTTAGTGGTTCAATATAGTCAAGATAAAGAATTAGACTATGAAATAGAAGATTTGTTTGTTTTTTTTGAAAATTATTTTTCAAGGAATGAGAATAAAGATGATAAAGATTATTATTTTTTTTATTATTTATGTCGGTTGATTTATTTTAATATAAAGAATGATTTAAATTCTTTTTTAGAGACTGATAAATATATAAAAGAAGAAATATTGCCATATCTATCTAGAGAAAATATTAATAACTATAGAGTTACTTATGCTAATTTGAATATGTTAGAGCTGAATAACGAAAATGATTTTATTGATCAACAGTTAGATTTAATAAATTATTATCTGTATAATATTAATAATGATAATAGTATGAATATATTTTTTTCACAATTGATGAAAACTATATCTGCTATAAATAAAATACAATCTAATAAAAGAGTAGATGAAATTTTCGAATATATATCTGAATCTAAATATTTACGTGCAAACTATTATGGTAACTATCTTGATAATCCAAACAATTTTCATGTAGCTAAAACTATTACTGGTTTACAAACACGATTAAAATATCAAGAGAATATCTCAAATAAAGCAGTGGGTGAGTTGCTTAGGCAATTGGAACAAGAAAAAATTGAATATGACTATTTTTTAGATAATAAATATGCAATACCAGATATTTCAGGTGTGAAATTGCCGGATAATTCCTGTTATTTAGATTATTATTTATATTATGAGTTTAATCTTGAGAAATATAGCTTTAATAATGTAGAAGATATGATAAAAGGTGCTAAGTTTTGTGTGCATTTTATTGAAAACAACAATCAATCGGGGAAATTAAGTGTTAAAAGATTGCATGACATAGATGCTGAAGAATTATCGAACAATATCTCTAATTTTATTGATGGTGATGAGTTATCATATGATAAAATAATTGATTTATTGTTAAAACCAATTATTCAGTATATTTCAAAGTATGAAACTTTATATATATCAGCAGATTCATTTTTAATGAATTTCCCATTTGAAATGTTGCAAACGGAAAAATATAGTGTTTTAGAGAACAATATTGTTATTAATGTTTGTTCGATTTTTGATGTAAAGCCAGATTTTAAAATTTCTATGAAAAAGCCATTAATAATGGGAAATCCCAAATACTCAATAGATAGCAAAATTCATAGTAAAGTGCTTGAATTACCTTTAACGGAAATTGAGTGTAAATATATAGCTAATTTATTAAATACTAAATATTTTACTAAAGAGAAAGCAAATAAAAAAGTTTTCTTGAATAACTGTGATGCTACTATTATTCATATATCTTCACATGGTTTTTTGGATTATACAGAAATAAACGATACTAACTTGTCATTGATTTCTTCAGGAATCATACTGGCAGGTTATAATGATTGGTGTTATGGCTCTAAAAAAGATGATTTTGATAATGGACTTATGACAGCTCAAGAGATTTCTTTTTTACTAATGGATAATTTAGATCTAGTAGTTCTTTCAGCGTGTGAAAGTGGCTGCTGGAACATAGATGAGTTTAATTCATATAAAGGTTTATCTTGGGCTTTTTTGTATGCAGGAGCTAAAGCGTGTATAACTAGCTTGTATGAAGTTGATGAAGCTTTAACGACTATTTTTATGATGATTTTTTATGACTATTTAAAAAAATATCCTGTAGCAAAAGCATTACATGAAACAAAAATAAAATGTATGAATTTAACACTTGCTGATATAAAGTCAAATTATATTTTTAGAAATGTTTTACTGAAAAATAAAGAACATTATAATAAAGAATATGATATTGAATATCCTTTCTGTGAATCACCAATAATTTATTCGTTTATATGTACATTTAAAAATTAAAAAATATCAAATTTAAAGGGAATATAGATTAATTTTAAATTGTAATATAGGAGGATTATATGGAAGATAGCACAATTAAATTAATTGAAAGAATTTATAATAAATTAAAAATACAAAGTATGTTTGGAAATATAGATTTTAAAATTAGTAGAGAACAAATTGAATCTATTTTTGAAGATAATACTTTTTATGTTTTAGATGATGAAAACAATAATTTTGAAGCAGGAATGAAAACAGTAAATTTACAGAGCAGACAAAGTAAAAAAGCTTCAAATGTATTTTATAAATTTGATAACATTATAATTGCTTTTCTTGGCTTATTAACAATTGATCAGACTAGTAGATTAAAAGATTGTATTATATTAATAATTCCTATAGTATATGAAATATATAAATCTTTAAGCATTGAATTAAGTGATGATGAAATTAGAATATATATGGCTATATGTTATGCTAATGATAAAGGTAAACGTGTTACAAAGGACAATATTGGTGATGTCATTTATAATGAAGTAGGCATTAAAATGTCTCAATTTGATATATTGCACTCCATTAGGAGTTTAGAAGATAAACAAATAATAGAGTATGATAGTGGTTTTTATAACATTATTGAAGATTATAAAATGGATTAAGTATTTTTTATTTTGCTAAAAATATTGGCTTATTGTATATTCATATATATATGAATACTACAGTTGGCAAAAAGTTAAATATGTTAAAAATGGGAACATAAGCACCTGTAATACCTCACTCGTATATATTATCAGGTATGATATCACAAATAGTGATTGATAAGTATGTTAACCATATGTCGTTATATAGATAGGAGACAAAATTATTTGTGGTGTTATACAACAGATAATGAATCTCAAATTTCAATGAATATGTGGGGATTTTATCCTGAATTTATTGATTTATTATTAATTGGTTTTTTAGATTTTTTAGAGGATATAAATAAAGATGATCTAAAATCAGAATTTTTATTACCAGTTTATATTAATGAATTATTAAATGAAAATAAAATTGAAGTTGATGTATTAAAATCAACAGATAAATGGTTTGGTGTTACATATAAAGAAGATAAAAATAATGTTGTCGAAAATATCAAAACATTAATTGAAATG
>NZ_JAGHEW010000332.1 GCF_017889095.1 Thomasclavelia sp.
GTCGTAGATTAACATAATCTACGACCATTAATATAGCATATCTATCCAAAAAATAAAAGAAAAACATGTAATTTACCCTCAATTTGTATTTTTTTGCACATATTATGTCTTTTACCGTCATTTTTTACTGTTATTCATCATTATTAGTATAGTAGTGATGAAAAATAAGCCTTTTAAACACTAAATCCTTCAATTCAGATAATAAAAACATTCCCATTTATAACATTTATCTTACTGAATCTTACATTTTTATATTAATTTTTTACCAGTTTATCAGGATACCAGTATTATGTTTTATTCATTAAAATCCGAAATTTTGTGTCGTTGATTATGTTAATCTACGACAAATGTTTGGAAATAACATAAAATATACATAAATGTTCTTTATTTAAAAGCAAAAAATCGTACTTTTAAGTACGATTTTTTATTATTTATTAGATAGTTAAAGATAAACGAGCTTTTTATTCTTTATTTTGATAATCGATTATTGCACCAATAACAATCCCAGTCAACATACCAAAACCAGAACAATAAGCAATATAAAAAATACTTTTTAAAAAAATCCATAAAACAACTCCAATTACCATACCGACAATAAAACCGGCAATAATTCCAATAGATAAATATTTGTTTCTATCAATCATCTTTAATTCCTCTTTTACCTTAATTATAGTGCTTTTAAATATTATAACATGTAATAAAAACCAATTAAATAAGCAATGATAATTGTTAAGATTATGTAAAATAAATTTACATTTTATTAATGTTTATATATTATGAAACAAAGGAAGTGATTATGATGACATTAGCCCAAATTAACTGGACCGCAATCATTGCCGGATTGGGACTATTTTTATTTGGAATTGAATATATGGGTGATGGTTTAAAAAAATATTCTGGTGATAAATTAAAAAATATCATTGATAAATATACATCCAGTACCTTTAAAAATATTATCATTGGAGCTGTAGTTACTTGTTTGATTCAGTCAAGTTCGGGAACAACAGTTTTGACAATTGGCTTAATTCGTTCAGGATTAATGTCGTTAAAACAATCAGTTGGTATTATCATGGGTGCTAATATCGGTACTGTAATTACTTCTATTTTTGTTGGATTACGATTTTCTCAATATTCGGTTTATTTTATTATTTTTGGAGCTGCATTTTTGTTTTTTTCCAAAAATAGAAGAACTAAATGTTTAGGACAAGTTATCTTTGGCTTTGGATGTTTATTTTATGGGTTAGAACTGATGGGTAATAATTTAGCTAATATGGCTAAAGTACCGGAATTTATTCAAATTACTAATTATTTAGTCAAAAATCCGATCTTAGGTTTATTTGGGGGAATTATTTTAACTGCTTTTGTTCAATCTTCGGCTGCAATTATTGCATTGATTCAACAAATGTATGATGCTGGTGCCATTAGTTTACTAATTGCTTTACCATTTTTATTTGGCAGCAATATTGGTACTACGATTACGGCAATCATTGCTTCGCTCAATGGTTCAACTTTAGCTAAAAGAGCTGCTTTTTTCCATGTTTTATTTAATACAGTCGGAGCTTTGATTTTTATGATCTGTCTTTTACCATTTTCCTATTTAATTGAATATTTATCAGATCTTTTAAATATCTCTGCTAAATTACAATTATCTTTAGCCCACGGGACTTTTAATATTTTAACGGCTCTACTCTTTATTCCGTTTATTCCTAAAGTTTTAACATTAACAAAAAAAGTTATTAAAAGTTCGAAAAAAGAATTAGAAATGGATCTTAGTGAATTAGATACTAATGTAATTCAGCTATTCCCTAGTCATGCTTTAGTAATTTGTAAAAACAAAACCATTGAAATGGGAAAAATTACTGTTTTAGCAGTCAAAGAAACTAAAAATTATTTTCAGTCTAAAAATTCTGATATTATTAGTAATATTTATGAAAGTGAAGATTTAATCAATACCTTAGATACCAAAATTACTGATTATTTAATTTTGATCAATCATGAAACTTTGACGGACCAGCAGACTAGTGAATATCTTACCAACATGAAAACGATTAAAGATTTTGAACGCATTGGTGATTTGTGTATTAATATAACTCGATATTTTGAAGCTATCTATAGTGAAAATGAAGATTTTTCAATTGAAGCACGGTTAGATATTGAAACGATGATGAATTTAGTTATCGATATGTTACAAAGAAGTATCGAAGCTTATGATCTCCATAACTACGATGATATCAAATATGTTGAAAATAAAGAAAACGATCTTGACTATTTTAATAAAAAAGCTAAACAACGTCATATTAAACGAGTTGGCGATAACAAAGAAAAATCGCCATTAGTAAATTCTACTTATGTCGATATATTAGCTAATTTAGAAAGAATTGGTGACCATTGTCAAAACGTTGCGAAATCATATTTAATTGAAGATGATTTTTAAAAGATAAACTAATTTAACTAGTTTATCTTTATTAATATGGTGATAAATGGTATTCTATTACTAGATTATTTAAAGGAGCAGTTCATGAAAATTTTACTTACTAATTATGATGCTAGTGAATATTTATTATTCCAGGAGCGTTTAAACAATTTATCAAAACAAGGCTATAATTGTAAAAGTGTTGATTATTTTACCGTTTTTAAAAAAGATGATCAGCAGTGTTTCTATAAAACCGATATTTTTGTTCCTGATAAAACCAAAAAAGAAAAAAATCGTCAACAGCGTGATAAATGGTTATTAAATTACGTTAATCGCGGTTATGAATTTATTGGCAAATCAGGTAAAATATATGTTTTTAAAAGTCCTAATAAAATTAATTATTCTGGTACTAAACAATCATTATTAGATACTTATTTTAAAAAGAATCGTACCCTAATTAATATCACACTGATCTTTATTAGTATCTTTTTAACCTATTTACTAGTACCATCAGTTTTTACTAATCAAGATCCCAGTGAATTCGTTACTAATGGTTCAATTATTTTACACTATGTTCCCTTATTGTTTTGTATTAGTTTATTAAGCCGTTTTTTTGTTCATTATGTAAATACTGAAAAATTAAAAAATAAGACAAACAAGCAAAAAGCAATCAACAAAAATCAACAGCTTATTTTTACCATCAACAACTGGCTTTTTATCCTTTCAATTCTTTTAATTATTGCTGGTTTTAGTCTTGATTATTTGCAGCGAAAAACCAAAACTATTTCTAAACAAGTTATCACCCTAGAAACTCTAGGTTATTTAAAAGGTGATAATAATGATGATACCTGTATAACTAGTCACAGTTTTTTAATTAAAGAAGCAATAAGCTACAATGAAAATAATGGTGATCAAATAATCAAAGTTAACTATTATCAATATTCAAATTCCCATAAAGCTGATAAAGCTTTAAATAATTATTTATCAAGTAATCAATTTGCCTTTACTAAAGAAATTAACAATGGTTATTTATTAAGCAATGACAGTGTTTATAATATTATTGCTTTTGTTAAAGAAAAACAACTGATCATTGTCCAAACTAATTTTGATTTACAAACCGATAATAAATATCAAACAATAATAAAACAAGGCTAATTTTGCCTTGTTTTATAGTTTAGTTAATAACTTAACAATTTCATCGATCTTTTGATCAGCATCATGTTCATTAATAGCATCTTTAACACAATGATTCAAATGATTAGTTAATACTTCATTATTGGCATTTTTTATTAATGACTGAATTGCTAGTAACTGATTAGCAATATCAATACAATAACGATCCTCTTCAATCATTTTTATGACCGCATCAATCTGTCCACGAGCTGTTTTTAAACGTAATAATACTTTATCATTAGACATTTTTAATTCCTACAACTTTATATCCCGCTTTTTCAATTGCTCCAGTTAAAACTGCATCATCTTGAATAGTTTCTACTGTAGCTTGATTGTTTTCTAAATCAACCACTGCTGTTGTTTCTGGTAAACCATTTAAGGCATCACTAACATGTTTTTGACAATGCTGACACATCATTCCTTCAATTTGAATTTCTTTTTTCATTTTCTTGTTCTCCTTTACATAA
>NZ_JAGHEW010000048.1 GCF_017889095.1 Thomasclavelia sp.
AATGCATGCGTGAAAGGCATGTGAGTTAACCGTTTCTCCAACAGGCCATGGCGCTTGAAGTAGGACTCGAACCTACGACCGATCGGTTAACAGCCGATTGCTCTACCAACTGAGCTATTCAAGCAAAATAATGGAGCGGGTGATGGGAATCGAACCCACGTAGTCAGCTTGGAAGGCTGAAGTTCTACCATTGAACTACACCCGCTTGTTTCTCTTGAGTAGTCCCTCATCGACTACTGCCCTAATATAATAACATCTATTTTTAACTATTGCAAGCTTTTTTTGAAAAAAATTTAATTTTTTTTATTTTTCGTGATATTGCAACAAAAACTGCCTATTGGGCAGTTTCGTTGTCATCTACAATATTGTCGCTAGAATCAGCATTATTTTCACTATCATTGTTATTTTCATCACTACTATCTTCTTGATCATTTTTATCAAGATCTTGATTTTCATCTATATCTGGTTGTTGATTTTCTTTTTGATCTGGTGATTTTTCATCATTTTTTTGTTCTTCTTTTTCTTCATTTTTATTTTGCTGGTCAATTTGATCTTGCAGCTCATCAATTTGATTTTGTTGGTCTAGATAATATTGATATGCAAAATAACCACCAACACACGCACCAGCAATAATAATTAATATCAACAAAGATAAAATAAATGTCGAAAACTTAGAACGCCCTGCTTTTTCTTTTTTTACTTTGGTCTTTGTTTTATTGCGATGCTTAGTTTTCGTAACCTTCTTTGTTTTTTGTTTGCCCTGTTTATATTTAGGTGTTTCTTCTATTTCTTCTTCAGGTTCATTAAATTCATCAAAATCATCAAATTCATCATCAAACTCAAATCGTTTTGCCATTATCTTCACCTCAGTTTACTAATATTATACACCGATGTGAATTAAATATTAACTTTTATTAATTAATGATAAATATTCTTCTAAGCATACATCTAGTTCTTTTATCTTTCTGGCATGGTTTTTACCAACATAGCGATAATGCCAAGGTTCATAGCCAATTTTAGTGATATCACTTTTATCAGTAGGATAACGTAAAATAAAACCATATTTATAACTATTTGCCATCAGCCACTGCTGTTCTACCGTACTTTCCTGGCTAGGATCAAGTCGCTGATTATCTTTTGAAACAATATCTATTGCCAATCCTAATTGATGTTCACTAGTTCCTGGTCGAGCAACCCAAAAAGCCGCTTTATTTTCAGCTTCATCTTTTAAATAACCTTGATTTAAATACTCGTTCACTTTTTCTTGATAAAGCTGCATCTGTTTTTCATTACTGCGATAGCTTGAACAGATCAATAATTCTAATCCAGCACGTTTACCATCCTGTAACATAGCCATTAAATCATCATAAACCCGCTTATCAACCAATTGATTATTATTGATTGCAATTAAATTCACTTGCCAATTTTCCGGAACTTCGTTTTCATAATTGACTAACGTTAATAATTCATCATCAATAACTTTATTATTTTCTTTTTCACTAATTTTCTTTTCATCAATTCTATCTTCGCTAACTTCACCTTGCATCTGGATCAATAACCATAAATTAATCAATAAACAAAAAACAACTATTAATAATCCAAATCGTTTCATTTTTACTACTCCTTTACATCTTTATTTATTTCAGTATATAAATAGGATGTATAGAAACACCATCAAATAATCATCATAGTTGTTTCAATTTATTCATGATCCAAAACATTAACCAAACTCTTACTACCAATCATATCCATAAAATAAACCTGAGTCTCTGTTTTACTTAAACCAAGATATTTAGTACCAAAAATATAAATCTCACTTTCTTTTTTCTCTTTATATTTAACGCTATAATAATCATATTGATAAATCTTATGAGTATTAACATCCAGTTCAACGTTAAATCCGCCACTTTCACTAGTAAAATTAACCTGATAGACACTTACGCTTTTAAACGCATTATCAACGTCACTATAACGTTTTAAAAGATAATTATAACAAAGATAACTATCATCAAGCTTTAATTCCGTCAATATTCCTAAACCGTTTAAAATAACTAACTGATCATTGATTATTTTTTTGATCTTGGCCACATTTTCATCATTCATATCTTGCAGCTGACTAGTTGTAATGATATTTTTCTCTTTATTCGTGTAGCTTTTTATTATTTCTAATTTTTCACCGACTGATAATTGATTGCTTTTTATTTCTTGATTATCATTTTTTATTGTTTCAACATACAAATGCCCAATTAACCGTTCATCTTGAAGCTTAGCTGATATAAGCGGAAGTAAAGGAATAATGCTTAATAAACAAATTGTAATTATATATTTAATAATATTTCTTTTCATCATTTTGTCCTTCTTTCAATTCTACAATTACTGTCGTTCCTTGATTTAAAGCGCTTTTAAAATTAATTGACCCATGATGCAAATCAATGATCTGTTGACAAAGCGCCAAACCCAATCCCGCACTGCCAACGCTACGAGAACGTGATTTATCAACCATATAAAATGCCTCTTTGATTTTACTTAATTCCGTACTTTCCATACCACAGCCATTATCTTGAACAATGATTTGATACCCACCAGGGATTATTTTACCAATTAAATTGATTTTTCCCTTTTTACCAACTGCTTTATAAGCATTATCAAGCAAATTTAAACATACCGTTTTCATTAAATCCGGTTCTAGATACAATTTCTTATTATCTGCCTGGACAATAAACTCAATTTCCTTTTTAGCCATTAATAAACTAACTGTCTTTTCAATTCCGGCAAAAAAGCTTAGCGCATCAACAAAATACATCTTAAAATCCTGTTTTTTCAACACCGTCAATTCCAACAATTTCATCGCCATCGTTTCTAGTCGCTTTCCTTCTTCAACAATTAAACTGGCATAATCAATTATCTCTTCTTCGCCTAACCGTCTGGTACGCAACATATCACCATAACCAATAATCGATGTCAACGGAGTCTTCAATTCATGAGCAAAATTACCAACAAAAATTTCCTGACGCTCTAAAGCTTCATGTAATTCATTCATCGTAATTTGTAAGCGATTGACCATAGTATTAAAATCTTTGGTCAACTGTCCAATTTCATCTTCACCCCCAGCAATAACTGGAACTGTCAAATCACCACTAGCTACTTTTTGTGTGGCCTGTGATAATTTTTTGATTGGGCTAACTAGCCATCTGGTAACAATAAAAATCACCATGCCACTAACTAATGATAAAATAATTGTGTTATATAATAAGGTTTTATACTGATTTTCACAATTAATAAATAGTTCTGATATATCTTTTTGATTTTCAAAATATAGCTTAACTTCACTTAATGAAAAACTGCGAATTGAATGCAACATATATTTGTTATTTTCTTTTTCAACAACATAACCACGATTGTTTTGACCTATTTTATCTAACCAGTTAATATCAGCATTAAAATCAGTATTTTGATAGATCACATCACTATTTTCCATTCGTATACAAAACAAAATATTGCCATTAAGAGTTTCAAAAGTCATATTGGAAACCACATTTTTCAACAGTTCATTATAAAAAGTCACATCACTAGTGGGAATACCTTGTAAATACGGTGATAATTCTAATGTAATTGAATTTACTAAAATATCATTTTCTTGATAAATACTGGCGATTTCGCGTTTTAACGAATTATCAAAACCTGTTTGAATCAACAAATATCCGCCAACACTAAAACCAGTAATTGTTATTGCCATAATACTAAAATACAGTTTCCAAAAAAAGCTCATTAGTCTACCTCCAGGCGATAGCCAACTTTATAAACAGAAACAATTTTATCCTCTAAGCCTAATTTTTTACGCATTCGCTGTACATGAAGATCGACCGTTCGACTATCCCCTAAATAGTAATCACCCCAAACCGTTTCATAAATTCGTTCTCGAAAAAGAGCAATATTTTTATGTTTAATAAATAATAATAACAGCTCATATTCTTTTTTCGTTAAATTAACTACTTGTCCATTTTTCTTTACCACTCTTGATAAAGTATCAACACTAATATCATAAACCGTTAATATTGGATTTATTTTATGAAACCGTCGTAAAACCGTTTCTACCCGGGCAAGTAATTCAATTATTTCAAACGGTTTAACGATATAATCTTCCGCTCCAAGCTTTAGTCCTTTGACTCGATCTTTAACATCACCTTTTGCCGTTAAAAAAATCACTGGAATTTCTAGAGGACGAATATATTCCATTAGCTCGTAACCATTAATTTCCGGTAACATAATATCTAATAAAATCAAATCAAACTGTTCCTGTTCAATTAATTCAATTACTTTTTTCCCATTATCTACACACTTACAGGCAAATCCTGCTTCAACTAAATTGATATAAATTAATCTGGCAATCTTTTGTTCATCTTCAACAATCAAAATTTTATTCATCCAACTCACCTCAATTCTATCTTACCTTAAAATTGCATCATATTTGTATCTTAAAATAAAAAAACAAACTAGTTTTACCTAGCTTGTTACATCTTTAAGACTTTTTTCATGTGTTCAATTGGCATATCCTTGCCAGTCCATAATTTAAATGAAGCAGCTCCCTGGAATAAAACCATCGCCATTCCATTTAAATACTTACAACCAGCTTCTTTAGCCAATTTTAATAAAGCCGTTTCTTCAGGAACATAAATAATATCCATAACAATCACATCTTTTGGTAAATACGTAGCATCAGGAATATATGTTTTCCCTTCTAACGGTTTCATCCCCACACCTGTTGCATTGACAAAAATCTGACTGCTAGCTATTTCTGCTTTTAATTTAGCTAGATCCGCCATATCATATAAAGTCACTTGACAATCGGTTTTTTGATTGATCATTTCAATTTTAGCTTTAGCATTATCCCAAAATTTATCTTTAATATTAAATACCGAGATTTCTTTAACGCCATCCAAAGCCGCCTGAACGATAATAGCAGTAGCTGCCCCACCAGCTCCACCAATAGTCATTTTCTTGCCAATGATATCGATATCATTATCCTTTAATGCCTGCATAAAACCAGTTCCATCAGTAATATGCCCAACTAATTTACCATCTTCATTAACAATCGTATTAACAGCACCGCATAATTTAGCTGCCGGTGATAAATCATCTAAATATTTACCAACAACTATTTTATTTGGCATAGAAACATTAGCCCCAGCCATCTTTAAGGCCCGCATTCCTTTAATTGCATCTTCTAAACTATCATTATCAACATCAAATCCTAAATAAGCATAATCTAATCCCAATTTAGCGAATGCTTCATTATGCATCATTGGTGAAGTTGAATGATGAACCGGATGTGCCAACAATCCGACTAACTTAGTATGTCCAGTAATTCTTTCTGCCATTTTCTACCTCCTAATTTTCTTTAGTATACAACAAAATTACGATCATACTCAATAAAAATATTTTTGGATATAAATAAACGACTCTATTTAGAGCCGTTTATTAAATACTTATTTTTCCATTTCTTTTTTTACAATCTTTTGACTAGTTAAATAAGCAATTACCATGATCAAAAAAGAAATATCAAAAGGACTTCTTAAAGTTAATATAATTACAAATATCGATACTGCAACACCGATTAATTGAATCGAAAACGCCTGAATTTTTAATTGATAGCGTTTAATAATTTGATATTGATTAATAAACTGATGTAACGTGATATAAAAAGCAAATACTGCAACTAGAAAATCAATCGAAAAATTAATTAAATAATGATCGGTTAAAAACTCTTTAATAAACATCAAAACAATATAACCACACATCGTGATCCATAATCCTGATATCGTATATCTTTGCATATCATTATTTTTCATTTCTTTGATTTTAGTTTTAAAATTCAGTTTCTTTTCTATCTGAGCAACAAAAGCTTTGATCGATAAATTTGTAAACTTACTACTATTATTTGTTTTATCCTGATGTTCAAGTAGTTGCTTTAAGATTTCCGCTAAAATAATATTAGCTTTTAAACTTTGTGAGTTATGGCGAAAAACATACGCTTCTACTTCATGGTAAAAAGCGAAATATTGTTCATTTAAAGACTTGATCAAAGCCATATTTTCACTAGTTAAGTCATATTTTTTTGTTTGTTTTTTCATTATTCAACCTTCAAAATATCATGACTAACTTCACTAATATGTCCATTAAAGAATGTTTTCATTAACTCTACCATATAATAGGTATCTTTAACTCCAGCTGTTTCATAAGTCGAATGCATTGCCAGCTGCGGTAAACCAATATCAACACTATTCATTGATACTTGAGACATCGCAATATTTCCAAGTGTACTGCCACCTAATTCATCAGAACGGTTAGCATAGAATTGTAAAGGTACATTAGCTTTTTGACATAGTTCTTTCAATATTGCAATACTTACACCATCACTAGTATATTTTTGACCAGCATGTGATTTTACAACGATTCCTTCGTTCATATAAACACAATTGGCAACATCGGTTTTTCCTGGATGATTAGGATGTACTGCATGAGCATTATCAGCACTTAACATAAAGCTGTTAGCTAAAGCACGATAATAATCTTCCTCATTTTTTGATAAAGCACCATTGATCCGTTTTAATACATCATATAAGAAAGTAGATCCCGCTCCTTGTTTTGACTGCGAACCTACTTCTTCATTATCAAAACAAGCTAAAACATTGATTGATTCATCATTATAACCTTCTAAGAAACCTTTTAATGACGTAAAGCCACATTGAAGATCATCCAAATGAGCTGATGAAATAAATTCTTCATTAGCACCCCAAATTGATGGTGCTGTACGGTTATATAAATATAGATCACTGCCATAAATATCCGTTTCACTAACTTTTAATTCTTTAGCAATTAACTTTTTAAAATCTCCCGGTTTGGTTTCACTGCCACCAAATAATGGTAACATATCAATTTGTTTATTATAGCTATAACCTTCGTTTACAGCACGATTCATGTGAATCGCTAAATTAGGAATCAAAATAAGATCACGATCAATATTTAATAACTTCGTTACCATTTGATTTCCTTCTTTAACTAAAACTCTTCCGGCAATTGATAAAGGTTTATCAAACCAGGTTGCACATAACATCCCGCCATAACCTTCAGTATTTAATTGCGTATATTTTCCTTTTACTTCAATTTCCGCATTTTCTTTAATTTTAAAAGTTGGATAATCACTATGTGAAGCGGCAACATTAAATCCATAATCATCTAATTTAGTTCCAACATGAAAAGCAATGATACTAGAATTATTTCTCGTAACAAAATATTTACCCCCAGGAACAATTTCCCAGCGTTTGCTTTCTAATATTTCACTATAGCCATGATCCAATAGTTCTTTACGAATATTTTCAACCGCATGAAAAGCAGTTGGACTTTTTTTCAAAAACTCTAATAATTCTTGAGAAACTTCTTTATACACGTAAAATACCTCCTTTTTTACTTGAATATTATAACATAAATTAGTTCAATTTCATAACATTATATAAGATGATATTACGCTGATTTTTGAACTATTCAGTTATATAAGATTATATAAAATTACATTCTACTAGTAACAAGTTAGTAACAGTTAGAAATATCAGTTGCACCAATGATTTCATTTTTAGAATTCCCAAAAACAACACGGTTTTGTTTTACTTGAATGACTTTAAAAGATAATTTATAAACCCATGATGCATACTTTGTTTTAGTATTTAAATCCTTCGCACCGTTTTTAATTCTAACGCTTTGACCTTCTTTAATTGAAGATTTATCTTCGTTATTAATCTTGTCTTGTACTTCCTGGTAGCGTGAACCTAAAACAGTTTTTCTAATTGGGTTATTTCCATATTTACCAGCTTTTACTTCATTAACAAGTGTATCAATACTAGCATTAGCAATATGATTGATTATACTTTGAACTTCATCATAACGTGTTCCTAATGCTGCTTTTCTGGCTTCACCATCACCGTATTTTTTCTGCATGACACCAGCAACTAAATCTAAAGTAGAACCAGAAGGTGTATTTACTGGTGTTTGTGTTGAAGTTTCACCAAATCCATTAAGTTTTGCATTTTTAATTGTTGTTTCATAATCATGATATGAAATATTTCTATCAAATCTCTTACCATTTAATGAATAATTTGATGTGAACTGATGCAATTTATAGGCATTTGATTTATCTGATTGTAATGTTCCATTATTTGTTCCCCAGTTGGCTACCCATTTGTCATAAGCACTTGAAACAGTTTTTAACTGATTATTAAACCAGCTTTCACTTGCATAGATACCAACATAATAATCCTTGCTTTCAATATATTCACAAAAAACATTACAAATAGATGCCAAGGTAGAATTTGATGGCATACCATTTTTCTTTTTATATCCGTCCGCGTCCTCCATATCAATAAAAACTGGATATTCAAATGTTTTCCCTTTGATGATTTCTAACATATTTTTAGCTTCTGTTTTTGCATGATCAGCATTTAAAGCGTAACTATACCAGTAAGCACCAACTTTTAAACCAGCACTTTTAGCAGCAGCATAATATTCATCAAATTTAGGGTCTTTAGTTCCGCTAACACCATATCCAGCCCTCAAAATAACAAATGTGTTTCCATTGTTTTTGATTGCATTAAAATCTAATGAACCGTTGTGTTTACTTAAATCTAATCCATATTCTTTCATTTTTGTATCTTCCTTTCTTATTTGATTGGTAATCTATGAATTTCTTCATTCATTCCCTTAACCATACCATTACCGCCTAAACCTTCATAAGCACTGTACATTTCAACCCAGTTATCAAGTGCATATGATGGAATTGATTTTTCCATCATGTAACGGTCATGATATTCAATTAATTTAACCCTTAGCAAACATTTAGTACCTTCACAGTTTGCATCACGTGATTTTTTCTGTTCTTTTAGAATCCATACGATATAGCCTAAAATAATAGGAAGGGAAATCGTATATGTTGTCATTAATAATTCTTTCATATAGTCACCCTTCCTAATTTTCTTTTGTATCTGTTAATTTATCTAATTTAATTTTTGTATATTCTTTGATTTCATCAAATGTTGACTGAACAATTTCAGCAATCATTGATTTTGTAATAATCTTATTAAATGGTGATGGAATCAATTTATATAATTCATTTACCACCCATTCAAAACGTTGACCGCCTTGTTTTGTTCCGTCAGCATATATTTCTTCTGCATCTTTGATAAAAACAATGGCTTTAGCTGAAATTTCAGTGATTTTCTTTTGTAAATTTACATTGCACTTGAAATAAATAGCTAATCCACCAAAAATAATCATTAAAACTGTTTTTATAATTTCAATCATATCCATTTTTATTTGCTCCTTTCTAAAAATAAAAAAGGCTTAAAAATAAGCCCTTTTTATTCTGCTAATTCTGGTACTTCCAAATCAATTAGCACTTCTTTCACCTGTTCTTTGATTTTGTCTGGAACTTGATCAAATGTTTTCTTTCCCTTGACAATCAAAGTTGCATAGATTACAGCCATTTCTTTCACCCCTTTCATGTGAAGTAGAATATATAGTAAAATTCTAATTATCATTAGAATCACTATCCAATAGTTCTTGAACCTGTTCCTTTAATTTCTCTGGAACATCATCAATTGTCTTTAAACCTTTGATGATCAATTCATAATAAACCTTTGCCATAGTTTATACCCCCATACTTTCATAGATCTCAACTAATGCTAATTGAACATCTGTAATCTGCTGATTTTGATTTTCAGTAATGTATTTGATATATTCATCTTTATCATACTGAATCATATCATATTCATAACCATTAAATTCATGTTCATCAATTGTTTCACATATAGGTTCTATATTTGTATGAACCCAAACACTTTTTTCATCAATTAATATATTTTCTGGTTTTTCTGTACTTCTTACTTTTCCATGATTGATCATGTCAAATTTCCACCTTTCTTTATATAAAATTTATAATATGAATCAACGTATTTTTCTAAAGGTTTCATGTATTTCTCAATAAGCCTGTATGAATTACAGTGTTTCAAAATACCTTTATAGGAATTGAATGAGCAGTAATCAGAATAGCTTATAATTTCACCACGTAACCGCTTTTTATTAATTTCATTCATTTTCCTTTTGAAATTAATACAAGTTGATTTTCTTAATAACACATAATCCAAAAAGATACGATAACCAACAAAATCAACACCCCTAACATAAGTTGGAAAGACTTGATAATTATCTTTCATTTCCAGTTTTAATTTAGATTGCATAAATGAAGTCATTTCAATTCTTAAATTATGAAGTTCTTCTTTTGAACTTCCAAAAATGACTATATCGTCCATATATCTAAATAAATGCTTAATGTGTTTCTGTTCTTTTAACCAGTGATCTAACGGTGATAAATACAAATTACCGCTATACTGTGATAAATAATTACCAATAGGTATACCAGTATCACCATCAGTTGAATCAATGATTTCATATATCAAGTCTAGAAGTTCTTTGTCCTTGAACAATCTGGCATAAATACTTTTTAGAATATCATGATTAATAGATGGGTAATACTTTTTGGCATCTATTTTTAAACAGTATTGACAACCATAAGTATCAGTTTTGATTGCATTAATTACATCATATAGACATTTATGTGTTCCTCTTCCTGGAATTGCTGAATAAGTGTTGGTTGTAAAATATTTTATTAACATTGGTTCTATCACTTGAAGGATAGCCCATTGACATACTCGATCAGGGAAATATGGTAATTTATAAATTAGTCTTTCCTTACCATTTTCTTTTTTGATGAAAGTTTCATATTCAGAAGTTTTATAGGTATGATTGATTAAACTGTCCTGTAATATTTTTAAATAGTAATCTGGGTTGGTATCAATCATCTTAACTTCTTTATACCATGTCTTGTTTTTCCTAGCGTTTTTATGTGCTAATCTTAAATTATCCATAGAATATATCTGTTCATAAAGATAGCCTACACGTTTCACAATATACCCCTTTTCTTTGTATGCACATATGAAGTCAAATCTTCGAGAAATTGAAAATAAACTTTCAAAAACCTACCAATACAACTTACTTGATTTTTCTATTTTACCAAGCGGTAGGGTGCAATAATTTTTACTCATTTATTTTTAACTGCATGTTCCAAGCGACTGCTGAGATTACGATTACGATTAGAAGCGGTATTATTCAAATTCAAATAGAAGCTCCTAGCTTTAACACTGTTATTCCAGTTGCTACCTAATAGGGCAAAAAATCTTTTTTTTTCTTCACCATGTGCAAAGCTATATAACAACAATCGCACTATTGCACCCATGTTATATATTTAATTTTATTTAAGATTAATTTTGCGGTACATACACCAAGCGACCGCCGAGAAAACGACTACGATGAGAAGCGGCATGATACAAATGCAAATAGAAGCCCCCAGCCGTAACACCGCTATTCCAGCAGCCACCCAATAGGGCAGCCAACATACCGTTATAACTTGCGTTTCTGTAATAATAGTCACCAACCGGTACACTAGAATTTCCTAAAGCTTCTGTTGGTACAAATAACCAATCAAAATTTTCATCATATCCAAAAGCACTTGTATAACCTTCTGTTAAACATGCTTGAAAATTAACTTTTTCATAAGATGAGTTCTTACTACCATCAGCAAAATTATAATTTGCAATATAAATATCATGAACTTGTGGTTCACTTGTACTGTTTTTATCAACGTTCATACCGTCAATCCAAGTCCAAATATTACCAAAGAAGTTTTCTTCACCTCTGTAAGTTACAACATTAAATTCATTGCTGTTTGTTACTGAACCACTTCCATTACCAAGATTTGTTGTAGCACCAGTTATTTCTGTCATGCTTGTACTTCCATCATCAGTTTTAGTAGTTACACCATTGCCAAGTTTGGATTGCATATTGAAAGATGCATACTCAATTAAAAATAGTAACTGTGTTGCTGAAACTGTTGATGCGTATGAAATTTCCCAACCGTCACCACGATTATGTGCAAGTGATCTAATATTAGTTCTATTCAAATTTTGTGTTAGTCCACTTGCTGGTTTTGCATTTGCAATACTTGAAAGTAAATCATTTGAGAAATCAGCTACCTGTTCATCATTTAAAATATATGCATTTGCTGAATCATCATATAATGACCCTTCATATGCACTTAAATAGATGTTTTCTAATTCTCTGCCATTTACTTCAAAAGCTGGGTGTAATTTAAAGCCTTCTTTTGGTGTAGATGAGATATAATATCTTGCCTTTCTCATATGAAAACCATAACCAGTAGTAATAGGTTCTAATTTCAAAGGAACTACTTTATAGTAAAATTTTGGCTGTTCCACCATAACTTGTACTTTTGTTCCAACTGCATAAGTACCAGCATATTTACCACTTTCTATTGTAATAGCACTGGTTAATTTTCCAGTTTCTGTATATCCGCTATCACCATAATAAGCTACCACTTTACCATCATCAGTAACGTTACATCTTCTTCTGTTCCATGGTGCAATATCATCAAAATCTTCACCAGCTACTAAATTTTCTGCACCTGCTAATCTGGTAAAAACTTTATTTGTAAAATCAACTTCTACACCATAAATATCTTCATCACTGAAACCAATATAACTTTGTAGTGTGGTAATTTGATTTTGTAAATTTTGAATGTCATTAACCGTTGCTACTGCTCCAGTTGATACAGTTAATGAAACATTTGATGAGTTACCAACCGTTACAGTTAGATTGAACATACAGCTTGAAATACCTAAACCATTGTATGGTGGTAACCAACCAGCTACATTAGCAGTCATAACTGCATATAATATTTCACCGTCATTTGGGTCTTGTGCATAAATACCAACGGTTTTAATATAATATCCAGTTTCTAAATTTTTATTGTCAATTGCTGCTTCAATTTTTACTGCTACATCATTTTGTCTTGTAATTTTACTGATACTTTGATTTTGTTTAATATTGGATAATGATGTTAAATTTTCTAACTGGCTGTCTTGATATTCAGTTGTGCTTGTAGCAATTTTTGTAAATTTAACATTACCAGTTCCAGCCAACATTTTAGCCATCAAAGCCTGTCCTTTTTTTGTAATTACAATGCTATTAAATTGTGACATTTATATTTCCTACCTTTCTGTTTTTTCAATAAAATTAGTAATACCAATAAATTCATTTTCCATTTCTATATTGATATTTTCTTTTATATCATCACTGTTATTAATTGTTTCTATACTGTTATTTGAAGTTAATACATATAAGTTACTATTGTTTGTAATATTATGTTTGATGCTATCATCTGCATTGATAACTTCTGTTTCAACATATCCACCTTTAACAACAGCTTGACAGTTTACATTGAATGAATATTTATGATCATCACTGTTATTCACTACATCAATACATGAGTAGCTACATTTTATTTCAGCACTGCCACAAATATCAAAATTCATCTTATTTTCACTTTTTATAACGATATTGCATGGTATCATTGTTTTGATCAGTTCTTCAACTTGATTGACTTGACCATAACCATATAAAAAAGTGACTATTTTTAATAAATAATCACTAAAATGTTCTTCTGTTATATAATTTTTTTCACCGCATATAATATCTAAATTTTTTAAAAAATTAGTATAGGTATATGCTATGTTATCATTCCATTTTAATAACAGTTTTGCCCTTCTAACGTCCAGACTGTCATTATTAGATGCTACAATACCAAGCATCTTTTCAAACCTCTTTAAGCCTTGACTATTTGCAGTTAGAATAAACTGATTATCATTAATGATGCCTATTTCATTGAGTGCTTCTTGAAAAACAACATTTTCAGCTTCACATATCAGTTTCAATTGAAGATATTTCTGTAAGAACTCTGGTAAATATTCAATGATATTAATTTTTCTAGCCATCTACAATAGAATTGAAAATTGGAATTTCATATTCATCTAATTCTAAATTGCTATATTTACCGTTAATTCTTGTATTTGCAATATCAATAATACCTTCAATGTTTAGTAATCTTGTTTCTATCTGTGAGATACGAACTATTAAATTTGTTGAATTTGCCCATGTTTTTCTTAAAGACAGCATATAATCATTTAATGTTGTTTCTATCTGTTCTTTAACTCTTTCAAATGTATATGACGGGTCGAATGTAAATGTTGATGTGATATTGATTAGAACTTCATCAACGGTCTTAACAGTTACTACATGTCCAATTGGTGCTAATCCTTGACCAGTACCATATGGAACTGGATCAATGGTATCTTTAACCAGTTGTACTAATGTTTGTGTAGCTTTTCTGTAAGTTGAATCAATAATAACTAGAAGAACTGTACCGCCACCATTCCATACTGGTTCAACTTTTGTATTTCCAACACCCTGTATACCATTTGTTTTTTCAAGATAATCTTTGATATTCCCGCCAAAAGCACGAGTATCAAAACTGGCAAAATATCTTTGTCTTAATACTTCTGTATCTTCTTCATCTTCACCTGGAATTAATAATTCCGTTAAAGTACATGTTTCTAAACCGTCTATATACTCAATAGGTATCATTGTACCAAAATAAGAATTGCCTACTGTACCAGCAGTTTCACACTGCAATTTAAATATACACTCACTGATTTTTTCAGTGACGGTATAATTTAGATCATTTAATGAGAAACGTGAACCAATTGGAACATTTATATTAAATTCACCTTTTAGAATGGCATGGGTGGCTTCTTCTGGTGTTAAACCTCTTTCCGCACATCTTAATATTAAATAATCTCTTGAAGCAGTATCAGCAAAAGTATCATTTAATAAAGCGTTCATTTCCATAAATAAATTCTGAAACTCAATAGATGCTGGTGCTACACCATCATAAATAACAGAACCCTCTCTTGTATCAATGGAATTGTTTTTATCTCTCACATATTCAATCATTCTGTTTAATATGTTTTCAAAACTGTAATTTTCATACGCCATGTTAATACTCCACCCCCTTTGATATTGTTGTATACCCATAAACAGTATAAACAGTAAAGCTAACATGAACTTTGTTATCTTCGATAGTAAAATCAAAATTATTTATTTCTTTTATTCTTTCATCTTGATATAAAGCTTCTTCTATTCTTCTTTGAAGTTCAGCACATACCCATTCAGCATCTTCACCAATGAGATCAATAAGTTCTATACCATAGTTATCACTGTAAATAGGGTATGCATAACGTTCTGTATTCAATATTTTATAGATTGCCTGTATCATTGCATCTTGTTCATCAGTTTTGCCATTTATAATTTGTAATGGAATAATCATTTTATAAGTTTCAGTGTTCTGTTCTTCTTCAATTTCAAAATCACTTTCGCTTAGATCAATATATTGATTTGGTAACATCATTACACCACCCTATCTAAAACTAAAAATTTTTGACCTTTGTTATATCTTATCAATATAACCTTTTCACCTTTTTTCAATCCATAATGAACTGTTACAGTTGTTCTACCTTTAATATCATGACTATGAGTTAAATCAATTTTAGTTTCACTAATAGAAGTAGAAGATGTATTTGTCACTTCATTTTCTATTACTGTACCTGGCTGTTCTGGGTTTAATTTAGATGTAACACTTATACCGCCACTTGACTGTGCATTGTGTTTATGATCTGCATCTAATGTTTTTGATTTGGTACTGAAATCAAAAGTCATATCTACATTATGATCTCTTACATTGTTTGTAAGAATTAGAAAATTTTCATCTAATGTAAGTTTCTGGTCAATAGTGATTTTCAATGGTGATACACTTGTAACCTCACCAAAAAGAACCGCAGTAGGTTTACTTTCTTCAACAACTGCTAATGCTATTTTTTTAATCACTTCGTGCATATCAGCCATTGAAAACACCGCCTTTCAGTTCCAAATCCATAAGATGTGAATTATTGGTAAAAGTATGTTTTGCTTTTTCTACTATCATAAAACTATCTATTTTTATATCCATCAAGGTTAGTCTTACAATTACACTTGAGCCACCTCTAACACGAACATCACCTAAAACATTCTTGATTTTTAAACTCTTTATTTTTTTGTTATACAAAGAAAGTAAGGCATTTGCCTTACTCTTTCCATTTGTATTTTCATCTATCGTTTCATAATATTGAAGTAAACCCCATTCATTAATATGATTGCTATCTTTAGATATATAAACTTCTCTTTTACCAGTTTTTTCATTATCATATGTTAATTTAATCTGGTTATAAACTTCACCATCAATACTTGATTTATAATCATAATCTTCACTTGTTTCTTCATCAATAAGTAATGGTATTCTCATATTCTGAATATGATCAAGTGTTAATTTTCCAAAATCATCATATAAAACAAACAGTTCACCAGTATTTTGAAGTGTTATATCCAAAGCGTTCTGAAACATATCAAATAAGGTTTTATTTTCTTCAACTCTGTTTGAAATCGTCCATGACGTTTCAATTAAATTACCGCATCTTAAACCAAAATCATCAGCAACCATTTTTATAAATCCTTTAGCAGTTTTATTAGTATAAACATAAGTATCTTTATTTTTCAAGTATCTTAACTGATCATAACAAGTTATTGATACTTCTTTAGATTTATCAGTTCCTTTTTCAAACATAAAACCAAAAAATACATTTTTATCATCATATTTGAATCTTACTGCATTACCTTCTTGTATATCAATATGACCATCATTTAAAATTTTAAAAGCTAATTTTCCAGGTACTCCCTTTCTTTCAGTAGTCCATTCAATAGTATCTTCTACAACTGGTAAGTATGCTTTTGTACCATTCTGTATAATTAATTCTACTGCCATATTAAACGACCTGAACCGCTGAAGCCAGTACCCAGCCTTGCCACCCGCCACTCATAGTTGTAACGTGGTATGGGTGAGAACCTTTGGTATTGATAAAATTTATCTTGCCTTTAAAATTGCTTCTGTATTGACCTCTGCCATTACCATAGCTATCTCTGAACAGATAACCGTTTAGAATAACTGTACAGCCTTTTGTGACCGCTTTTTTAGCGGCTGAACTGCTGGAAGTTTTGTTAGTAGTAGTGGTAGTTGTTTTAGGTCTTTCAGTAGTCACCTTAATAATTGGTTTAGGTTTGTATGGATCAAGTTTTATATCAACCGTTTTTGTACCATAATCACGATACTGTTTTAAGTTTATGCTTACTTTTATACAGTCACCTTCCGTTGCATCTTCTGTAATTGTATAATCTTCTAAAGATACCTTCATATTGGTACTGAAAAGCAGTTTATTTTCAAATCTTCTTGTTATGATGAACTGAAACGGTTCTTTTGATGTCTTTAGTTTTTCAATTTTTTCCAGGAAATAACCAGCGGTCTGGAAATCCCCCTGATAAACTGCAAAAGGATAATCATTAATAAGCGGTAATAATGCATCAAAGGTAATTTCAGTTAGACCAGCATTTTTTAAAATGTTTATTTCCCCTTCATTGATCAGAACAAGTGTTTTGTTCTGATTTTTTATTGTGGTTTCAACTTTAGAAGGGGTAATAGGTAATAAAATCTTATCTAAATAAAACTTATACATGTTATACCCCCTCCGCAGCAATATTCATTTTTTCTTCAAGTTGACTTGCCATATAATCAATAACACCATCTAAATCAGTATCTTTACTGATGTTATTGTTATTTGTTATTTCTAGTTTGATTTCAGCAGTAGTAAAACGGTTTATCGCTTCCTGTTCCGCCAAATCTCTTAAATATTTCAATTCATCATCTGTAATATCCATACTGTCAGCAATCTTTTCAGTATTATCAGCAATCTTGCCTGTATTTGGGCTTGAAGATGAATTATCAATACCTTTAGTAATAGAATCAGTTAGATTATCTGTATTTGGTAATGAATCGGTTAATTCTTGTGTTGGGTCAAAATTTTTGATACTGTCCACAAGATTAGAACCCCATTCATAACCGTTGTTGTAGGCTTCACCAATATCTTTGAAATCAGCATAATAATCTGATGGGTCTGCTAATCCCTCTGGTGTGGTCCATTCTTCTGGTGTTAAAAAATCAAGTGTATAATCTCCTACATCTGGAAGGTCTGGCATCTGGAAACCATTATATTCAAAACGATCAAAACTAACTGTATCAGCAGTTTTATTCAGTATACCGTCCATTTCACTGATATAACTGTCTATACCGCTGGTATCAAATTTTAAGTCTACCTTGCCAATCTTCTTTACATTGTCAATATCAACACCAGGAATCAAGTTGATTGCATCTATAATCCAGTTGATTGCTTTAATCGCAGCGTTAGCACCGCTAACAAAAGCGTTCGCTATTGCTGATGCCGCACTTCCAGCGGCATTAGTTACTGATTTAAATGCAGTTGCCCCAGTCTTTCCAATATTTGCAAAAAACTGCTGAACTTTTAAAGTTGCTGAATTCCAGTTATTTACTATCCATTCAGCTACACTGATAGCTATATTTGCTACAAATTTCCATACATAATCGAAAATTGCACCTAGTCCAGCAACGATAACTGCAAATATTGAATATAGAGTGACGAATGCAGCAATAATTGTATTTATTACAAGTATCGCTATATTTGCTATTGATACCCATAGCCAGTTCCACAATGTACCTAAATTTGTAATTACAGCCAATCCAATATTATAGATACCGACAATCACGAACACTAAAAAATTATAGATCATAGCACCTATATTATAAATAATAGCCCCTAATGCAAAAACTGCACCAGCTATAATACCTGTTGCACTTAATGATGTACCGCATACTTCATTTATAACTGCAATCACTATATATAGGATAGCAACTAAAGCAATGAACCCAAGAACAACCCACGTAATAGGACAAGCCAACAATGCACTATTTAAGCCCCATTGTGCAGCGGTTTCAGCAGTAGTAGCACTTACAGCAGTACCAGTAGCAGCAGCATAAGCATATTGCCACATAACTGATATGGCACTTATAGCGTGACTTGCTAATTCAATACCATTTTTAATTGCTAAATAAGATGCATATAATCCCAAAGCAACTGCAGCAGCTATAATAACTGGTTCAATAACATTCCAGTGATCATATGCAAAACCAGCTACACTTGTTATTAAACCAAAGATAGTAGTAACTACATTAGCAACTATGATTAACGCATTGGTTACTCCATGAACTAATGCATTGAAACCCTCACTGTTTCCAATTTCTGTAAGTTTCTGTAACAGTGGTTCAAATGCTTTGACACCATAATTCTGTATGCTTGTCATGATCTGTCCAAATGTTTTTGGCATTGATTCAAACTGTGCATTGATTTCTTCAGTAGCCCCAAGCATTGCATTTTTGACTATATCAGCAGTGATTTCGCCTTCACTTGCCATTTCACGAATTTTACCAATAGGAACACCCATATAATCAGCTATGGTTTGAATAACGTTTGGTGCCTGTTCAAATACACTGTTTAATTCGTCACCTCTAAGAACACCAGAACCCAAGGCTTGTGTTAATTGAAGTGAAGCGGCTGCCATTTCTTCTTGACTTGCACCAGCAATGACAAACTGCTTTTGAAGATTTTCAGCAAACTGTAATATTTCACCATTACTGCTAAAAGCATCACTGGCATGTTGCCCCAATCCAGCAACAATATTTTGCATACTTAAATATTCACTTCTCGCTCTCTGGGCACTTACAAAAATCATATCCTGTAATTCCTGTGTTGTTTGAAGTCCTTTGTTCATTAAGTTTAATCTGGCACTTAACTGGTTCATTTCATCAGCTAAACCCAAACCATTTTGTATGGTTTTCATAGAAGCATAGACAGCTATTGCACTTCCTATTTTTCCTTTTAGACCGTCCATGAATGAAGAACCATCTTGAATGGACTGGTTAAACTGTTCCTGTGCATTGAAGTTATCACGTATGTTTCTTTCAGTGCTATCAATTAAATTATTTAATTG
>NZ_JAGHEW010000049.1 GCF_017889095.1 Thomasclavelia sp.
ACGAGAATAACTTGAATCAGCAGAGAATGGTAAATCAATACCATGAGCTTTACAATAAGCAATTTCTGATTCCCGAGAATCCATGTTCCATTTAGGATCACGCCAAGCAGCAATAATTTTTAAATCAGGTGCTAAAGCTTTAATACCAAGTTCAAAACGAATTTGGTCATTACCTTTACCAGTAGCCCCATGACAAATTGCTGTTGCTCCTTCTTGACGAGCGACATCAACTAATACTTTAGCAATCAATGGTCTAGCAGTAGCTGTACCTAATAAGTATTTGTATTCAAATACGGCATCAGCTTGAACTGTAGGCATGATATAGTCTTTTACATATTCATCAACAACGTTTTTGATATAAAGTTTAGTTGCTCCACAAGCTTTTGCTCTTTCTTCAAGTCCGTCTAATTCTTCACCTTGACCAACGTCAATACAGCAGCAAATAACTTCATAATCATAATTTTCTTTTAGCCAGGGAATAATGGCAGTTGTGTCTAATCCCCCAGAATAAGCTAAAATAACTTTTTCTTTCATCTATATTTCCCCCTTAATAATCACTTTAAATTATTTTTATAATAAACTAAAGTTTTATAAAATGCAACGATTTATCGTAATAATAAGTATTTTATTATCGAATCATAACTGTTCATATTATCGTAATAATGGTAAAATAGAATTATTAAAAAAGCTTGGGGGTTTATATGAATAAAATAGAACTGAATTATAAAAAGATATTAGAAATTGTTTTGATTGCAGTTATTAGCTATTGGCTAATTAATCATTATCAATTAGTTTTTAATGTTTTTGGTTATATATTAAATGCTTTGATGCCGTTTATCATTGGCTGTATGATTGCGTTTGTGTTAAATGTGTTAATGATTCGAATCGAAAAACCATTATCGAAAATAATTACTAATCCTAAATTGAAAAGTGTTAAACGAGCACTTAGTATTTTAGGAGCTATTTTATTGGTGGTTGGAGTAGTAGCAGTGGTTATAACATTAATTATTCCTGAATTGTCTAATGCTATTAAAGTAATTATTAAATCATTGCCGGAAGTTTATGATAGTTTAGAAAGTTGGGCTAACGCTCATCAATCATCATTTCCAGAACTAGAGAACTGGTTAGATAGTATTGATATTAAT
This sequence comes from Thomasclavelia sp., assembly GCF_017889095.1. Lineage (GTDB taxonomy): Bacteria > Bacillota_I > Bacilli_A > Erysipelotrichales > Coprobacillaceae > Thomasclavelia. The sequence continues at coordinate 1,146 of NZ_JAGHEW010000049.1, forward strand.
AATATTGCCAATCAGTTAAGCAGTTTGGTTAAAAATGATATAAGAGAAATGTTAGGGACTACAGTTGATGCTATTTATATGTTTTTTAATAGTGTTGTTAACTTTATTTTAGGAATTGTTTTTGCAATGTATATTTTAATGTCTAAAGAAAACTTGAAGGCTCAAAGTAAACGTCTGATTGATGCTTATCTGCCTAAAAATATTGGTCAGGAAATATATGATATTGCCCGTCTTTCAAGAACAACATTTTCTAATTTTATTATTGGTCAAACGGTTGAAGCTTTTATTTTGGGATTGCTTTGTGCTTTTGGGATGATGATTTTACGTTTGCCTTATGCTCCTATGGTTGGTTCATTAGTAGGAATAACCGCTTTTATTCCTATTGTTGGTGCGTTTATTGGCGGTATCGTTGGTGCCTTTATGATCTTTACAGTTGATTACATGCAGGCATTTATTTTTGTTATATTCTTAATTGTCTTACAGCAGTTAGAAGGAGATCTTATTTATCCTCGTGTAGTTGGTTCTACCATTGGTTTACCATCGATTTGGGTTTTGTTTGCAATTACCGTTGGGGGAACTCTTTGGGGCGTAATTGGAATGTTATTGAGCGTACCAGTAGCGTCAGTTATTTATACTTTAATTAAAACGCATGTAAAAAAGCGAGAACAAAAGTTATTGAAAGTGCCTAAATAGGCGCTTTTTTTATTTAATATAAAGATTGTATTAAAATAAGACGGGAAATCTTTTTTTACTCATTGAACTGTACTATAATTTGCTTATAAATATTTTATTGATTGATTAACTCAATCACAGGAGGTAAAAATGTTAAAAATTGAACATTTATCAAAAAGATATGGTGAAAAAAAGGCAGTAGATGATTTATCACTGCATATTAAAGCAGGACAAATATATGGTTTTATTGGTCATAACGGGGCTGGTAAAACAACTACTTTAAAATCAATTGCGGGGATCTTACAGTTTGATCAAGGAGATATTTTAATTGATGGTAAATCAATTAAACAAGAACCGATTGCTTGTAAACAGATCATGGCTTATATTCCTGATAATCCTGATTTATATGAATATTTATCAGGGATCAAATATTTAAATTTTATTGGTGATATTTATGGAATTGATTTAACTAAACGGCAGGAAAGAATAAAAAAATATAGTGAGATGTTTGAAATTGCGGATTCTTTAAAAGATCCCATTAGTGCTTATTCTCATGGGATGAAACAAAAATTAGCGGTCATTTCGGCTTTGATCCATCAGCCTAAATTAATGATCATGGATGAACCGTTTGTTGGGTTAGATCCTAAGGCAACGCATTTATTAAAGGGGTTAATGAAAGAAATATGTGACCAAGGTGGAGCAATCTTTTTCTCTACTCATGTTTTAGAAGTAGCGGAGAAACTATGTGATCAAATTGCCATTATTAAAAAAGGTAAATTAATCGTAGCGGGAAATACTCAGGATGTTATCGGAGATGATTCATTAGAAGAAGTATTTTTAGAATTGGAGGATGACCATGCTTAAAACTTTAATAAAAGTTCGTTTTTTAGGACTTTTACAAAAAACGATTCGTTCAACTAAGCAAGAAAAGGTCAGCAAAGCAAAGATTATCTTGATGATATTTTTGCTTGCTTATCTAGGAGTGTTTATTCTTGGCGGTTGTGGTTATTTATTTAATTTAATTATTGAACCCTTTACGTTAAGTAGTTTTAAGTGGCTTTATTTTGCTTTAATGGCAATTATGATCGTATTTTTAGTTTTTGTCGGTAGTATTTTTATGGTCTGGCAAGAAATATATGGAGCTAAAGATAATGACTTATTATTAGCGATGCCAATTAAGCCACGGAATATTTTATTAAGCCGGGTTTTGATGATCTTGATTTTAGATTATCTTTATGAAGCCTTGATTGCACTTCCGGCAATTATTGTTTATTTTAGTTATCAGCCATTCGATCTTTTAAAATTAATTATTTTTATGATCGTCTTAATTACTTTACCAATGTTTGTACTAGCGATTTCTTGTGTTTTTGCCTGGTTATTAGCACTGGTATTAAAACGAATTAATAATAAAACATTTATAACTTTATTATTTTCATTGATCTTATTAGGAGCTTATTTTTATTTAGTTAATCAGTTACCAAATTATTTAATGAATTTAGTAGCTAATGGTGCCGCTTTAAGTGAAGCAATTGAAAAAGCATTATTTCCAATCTATCATTTATCATTAGCGATTAGTGATAATAATTTAATTAGTTTAGCGATGTATTTAATTATTGTCGTTGTTTTAGTTGTTGTAGTTATTTATTTATTATCAAAGAATTTCATTAACTTAACGACTACTAAAACCGGAAGTAAAAAAGGTAAACTAAAACAAACAGATATTAAAGCTAATAGCTTAAAAAAATCATTGTTGTTAAGAGAACTTCGTCATTTTACCTCTAATGCGATGGTTATGTTAAATGCCGGAATGGGATTATTATTTACTGTATTTTTAGCGGGAGTTTTATTAGTTAAAGGCAATGATCTAATGATGCTCTTTAATGGTATACCGTTAAGTTATCAGACATTATTAAATGAGTGGCTAGCCGGTGGCTTGTGTTTAGCGATTGCTACGACTAATTCATTTAATTTTATTAGTGCCAGTTTGATTTCTTTGGAAGGTAATAATTTATGGATCTTAAAGACATTACCGATTAAAACTAAAGATATTTTAGAAAGCAAGATATTATTACATTTACTATTATGTATACCAGCTGGGTTATTGGTATCGATCATTGCGATTATTATTTTTAAATTAGGAATTGGTGATAGTTTTTTAGTTATTACAGTACCAATTGTATTTGCAATATTTGAAGCAATATTAGGATTATTGATCAATCTTTGGAAACCTAAATTTGATTATGTCAATGAAACAGTAGTGGTAAAACAAAGTATGGCAGTAATAATTTCCATGCTAGCGATGTTTGCGTTAATTATTGTAGTTGTAGGTGGTTATATTGGTTTATTTTATCGTTATTTAGATGTAACAGCTTATACGTATGTTGTTTTAGTTGTTTTTGTGATCTTAGATATATTTAGTTATTATTTATTAAATAGCTGGGGCGTAAAACGTTTTGAAGAACTTTAAAAAATGTTTGACAAAATTTGATTACGTAATATAATATAATCAAACTCGACGACTAAAAGAGTAGTCTTAATGATTGATTTTTAGCGAGCTAACGCTGGTGAAAGGTTAGTAATCTAGTTAAGATAAAGCGCATTTACGAGAGGAAAGTGGGAAATAACAGTATCACTTTCGGGTTATCGCCCTTATCGATGAAAGAGATCATAAGGTCAACTTATGATAAATAGAGTGGTATCGCGGTTAATTTCGTCTCTTGTTATAAGAGGCGTTTTTTATTTATGAAAAAAGAAATGGAGGACTAGAAAGATGATTAGAGTAGGAATTGTTGGAGCAACTGGATATGGGGGATGTGAATTAGTACGCTTTTTATTAACACACCAGGAAGTGGAGATCAAATGGGTTTCATCAAGGACATATTCAAATCAAGAGTATAGTTCTGTATATTCTAGCTATTTTAACTTGATTGATCAAAAATGTATTGATGATAATATTGAAGCGTACTTAGATGATGTTGATGTTGTTTTTTTCGCAACACCGCAAGGCGTTTGTGCCAAAACTGTTAATGAAAATGTATTAAGTAAAGTAAAAGTAATTGATCTAAGTGCTGATTATCGAATCAAAGATGTTGATACTTATGAAAAATGGTATGGAATTAAACATGCTTCACCAAAGTTTATTGAAGAAGCAGTTTATGGTCTATGTGAAATAAATCGAGAAAAAATCAAAGAAACAAGATTACTAGCCAATCCAGGATGTTATCCGACTTGTTCAATTTTATCAATTTATCCATTAGCTAAAAATGGATTGATTGAAATGGACAGTTTGATCATTGATGCTAAAAGTGGTGTTAGCGGGGCGGGGCGTTCTGCCAAAGTAGCTAATTTATATTGTGAAGTTAATGAAAGTATTAAAGCTTATGGGGTGACAACGCATCGTCATACTCCAGAAATTGAAGAACAATTAGGATACGCAGCTAATGAAACAGTATTATTAAACTTTACCCCTCATTTAGTACCAATGAATCGAGGAATCTTAGTTACTGCTTATGCTAAATTAAAAGATGGGGTAAGTGAAGAAGATGTAAAAAAAGCATATCAATGCTATGATGATAAATATTTTGTAAGGGTCTTAAAACCAGGAATAGTACCTGAAGTAAGAAGTGTTAAAGGTAGTAATTTTGTTGATGTTAATTATCAAATTGATCAACGAACTAAGCGCATTATCATGATGGGTTCAATGGATAATTTAGTTAAAGGTGCTGCTGGTCAGGCAATTCAAAACATGAATATTATGTTTGGTCTTGATGAAAAAATGGGATTAACGTTAGCACCAGCAATTTTATAGGGGGAATAGAAAATGAAAATAATTGAAACGGGAACAGTGACTTCACCAAAAGGATATTTAGGTGCGGGAGAGCATATTGGAATCAAAAAAGAGAAAAAAGATTTTGCTTTAATTTATAGTACCGTAAAAGCCAAAACAGCGGGAACATTTACCCAAAATGTAGTTAAAGCAGCTCCAGTATTGTGGGATAAACAAATTGTTGAAAATTATGAAACAGCTAAGGTAATTGCTATTAATAGTGGTGTTGCTAATGCTTGTACAGGTAATCAAGGAGAAACAGCTAATCAAGAATTTGCTCAAGTAGTGGCTGATAGTTTTGGAATTAAAAAAGAAGAAGTCTTGATTTGTTCAACGGGCGTAATTGGTAAACAATTACCAATGGATGTAATTAAAGCCGGGGTCTTAAAAGTACAGCCATTAGTAAACGAAAATGGTGGTAATGATGTAGCTAATGCAATTTTAACGACTGATACTAAAGCTAAACATTTAGCGGTTGAAATTGAATTAGATGGTAAAGTAGTTACAATTGGGGCATGTTGTAAAGGTTCCGGAATGATTCATCCTAATATGGCAACGATGTTAGGTTTTATTACAACTGATTGTAATATTTCTAAAGAGTTATTAAATAAAGCATTAAAAGAAGTAATTGTGGATACTTTTAATATGATTTCTGTTGACCGCGATACTTCAACTAATGATACCGTTTTATTAATGGCTAATGGTTTAGCTGATAACAAAGAAATAGTAAGCGAAGATCAAGATTATCAAACATTTAAAGAGGCTTTATATTATGTAAATGAATTTTTAGCTAAAGCGATTGCTGGTGATGGTGAAGGGGCCACTAAATTATTAGAAGTAAAAGTAACTAATGCAAGCAGCATCAATCAGGCTAAAGTGATTGCTAAAAGTGTTTGTACTTCACCGTTAGTTAAAACTGCAATTTATGGAAATGATGCTAACTGGGGTCGTTTACTTTGTGCAATGGGCTATTCTGGGGAAACTTTTGATCCTTATAATGTGGATTTGTTTATTGAAAGTGATTTAGGAAAATTACAGTTAGTACATCAGGGCATGGCAACTGATTATAGTGAAGAAAAAGCAACCGAAATTCTATCAAGCAGTGAAGTAAAAGTATTAATTGATATTCATAATGGTGACTGTCAAGCAACTGCCTGGGGTTGTGATCTAACTTATGATTATGTAAAGATCAATGCTGATTATCGTTCATAGTAAAGGGGAAGATTATGGTACAAAGAACAGTTGAACAAAACAAAGCACAAGTATTAGTTGATGCTTTAAGTTATATTCAAAAGTTTAATGGAGATATTGTCGTAATTAAATATGGCGGAAGTGCGATGACTAATGAAATCATCAAACATAGTGTTTTAAAAGATATTGCCGTATTAAAATCAGTTGGGATTAAACCAGTAATTGTTCATGGCGGTGGTAATGATATTAATCGCTGGTTACAAAGAGTAGATATTAAAAGCCAGTTTAAAAATGGTCTTCGGGTAACCGACAAAGATACTCTAGAAGTAGCCGAAATGGTTTTATCAGGTAAAATCAACAAGGGATTAGTTCAGCACATGGAACGAATTGGAACACATGCTGTAGGATTATCTGGTAAAGATGGTAATTTAATTACCGTCAAAAAAGCAATGCCAAAGGGTGAAGATATTGGTTTTGTAGGTGAAATTATTGATGTTAATGTTGATTTAATTGAAACGTTATTAGAAAAAGACTATACACCAATTATTTCAACAATTGGATTAGATAAAAAATATAACGCTTTTAATATCAATGCTGATGATGTTGCAACTGCCATAGCCCGCAGTTTAAAAGCTAGTAAGTTAGTTTTCTTAACGGATATCGAAGGAGTTTTAAAAGATCCTAGTGATCCAAGTACTCGAATTTCGGTAATTGATACAAAATCCGCAAAAGAATTGTTTGATCAAGGAATAATTACTGGGGGAATGATTCCTAAATTAACTAACTGTTTAGAAGCAGTTCAGGAAGATGTTAAAAAAGTCCATATTCTTGATGGCCGTTTAGAACATAGTTTATTAATTGAAATCTTCACTACTAGTGGTGTAGGAACGGAAATTAAAAAATAAAATATGATCCTGCTAAAATATTTAGTGGGATTTTTTTGTTTAAAAAGATAACAAAAGAGCTATATCATTACAGCTCTTTTATCATTGTTGATTAAATTAATTGCAAGGTTGAATTTAAAATACTTAAAAGTATTACTACAAAAATATATAAAATGAAACTGGATAGATACAAATATTTTTTATAATTACCGTTTTCTTTCAAAGCTATAATTGTTTTATTGAAGAAATAGATAAATACTGCAAATAATAAACATAGAATCGGGTAAACCATACAAATCCTCCTTATTTTTATAATTTATTATAAGTTTTTGTTTAAGACGTAAATAAAGTAGTATATTTAAATAATAACATATTATATTTAAAGATTAATAGTGAGAATTGGTAAAATGTTATCGATAATAAAAAGAGCTATATTGTTTGATATAGTTCTTTTTCCTGCTATTTATAAAGATACAATATTAATTTGATTAGGGTATATTCATCGTGAACTTGGAAAAGTATTTTGGTTTTATTTTTTTACTAGTGTTATTTCGTTAATAATTAATGAAACCACATAAACTTATTATTACTATTATCATTTGTTTTATTGCAGGGACGATCATAACGATATCAAAATCTAATCTTCAGGTTTTAGCTATTCAAGTTGCATCAATCGATAACCTGGTAATTATTTGGAGTGTTGCTGTCGGGGGTGGGAATCTTTATGGTTATTTCAGTAATTAGAATTTTATTGAAAATAAGTTTACCTAAACTTTTGACATTTTTATATGTAGCGCTATTTATTTTATCTTTTTTACTCAAAATGATTTTATTGCTGTTGCTTTTGATTCGAGTGGGGATTATTACTGGTCTGGTGACCTCGACTTTCTTATTACCTTTAACGATTGGTGGACGTAATACCGTTGGTTGCTGTTAATTATGGATATAGTGATGATGTTATTGATTGTGCTTGTAGTGTTGGAACTAAAGATGGTACGATTATTAAAGGGCGACGAGTCTTGAAGATGCCTTGCATTTTTTAGGAGTTAATTTACAAGAGAAACAAGAATTTACGATGATCATTATTCCTCAAGAAAAGAAAGCTGAAGTAATGATGGCAATTAACGAAAAATGCGGGATTGAAACACCGGTTCATGGAATTGTCTTAACTATCCCAATTGAAGATTTAACGGGAATTGAAGAATAGGTTGTTCTTTTTTTATAATTAGATTAAATTTTAGGTAGTTTTCAATTTGTATGGATTTATGTAGTGTTATAAATAAACAAGGAAGTAAAAAATAAAGAAAATTATGGAAGAAGTTGGACTAACGTAAAGCGTTTTAGTACAATAATATTATGAAGTATCTTATAAAGAGAGTGTAGAAGCAAGGATTTTAATTCAAGCTTTTATACATATTATACGAGGATGTGATGATATGAAAATTACAATTGGTCAAGATATCATTGAGCTTCAACAGTCTGTCACATTGGAAAATATTGCTCAAACATATTTTCCCGATAAGAAAATTTATGCAGCGATTATTAATGGTAAGCTTTGTGAACTTAATCATCAAATCAATGATGATGTCTTGATCGAGTGGGTTGAGGCTAACAGCATGACCGGTAAGCAAATTTATGAACGTACTTTAACTTTTTTGTTTATTGTAGCAACAAAACAAATATTTCCAGAGGCTTTTATTCGTGTTGAATTTGCCTTTCAAGATGGTTTATACTGTACAATTAAAAAGAAAAATTCTCTAACCCTTCAAGATACCATTAAAATTAAACAGCGGATGGTAGAACTGGTCCAAGCTAAATGTGTTATTAGCCGACATCAGCTAGCTAAAGATAAAGCAATATCCTTTTTTGAACAAAATCATTTGGAAGATAAGGCTGACTTATTGCGTTATCGTCAAAAAGAAACGTGCAGTATTTATCAAATGGAAGGGATTTATAACTATTTTTATGGATTTATGTTACCGAATACGGCATATCTTAAACATATTTCTTTGCAATTTTTTGAACCTGGTGTACGTTTGGGACAAAAAGACGTTACTTTTCGATATTTTAAACTTTTTCAAGTCATGAAAGAATATGAAGAATGGGGAGAATTAATGGGGGTTCAAACGGTTGCTAAACTAAATGAAAAGATTGTTCATGGTCAAATCAAAGAACTAATGTTAATG
>NZ_JAGHEW010000333.1 GCF_017889095.1 Thomasclavelia sp.
ATACTGATGACCAATGATTGAATAAAAAGAACATAGCTTATCTTCATGATGACAATGAACACAATAGCCTATTTTACTACAAGGAGTATCTTTATTTAAGCGTAAACAATTTTTTGGTGCCGCAATTTTTTCAACTCGATTAATTGCTTCCGGAATATCTTGAACTAATTTATTTGTCCCCGCCACCACAATAACTTTTTTTGGTCCATACGTCATGGCTGCTACTCGATTTCCCGTTCGATCAATATTATATAAATAACCATCAGCCGTAATTGCATTACTACTCGTTAAATAAATATCACAAGTAAGTGATTTATCAAAAACTTGAAACAATTCTTCCTTCGATAATTCCTCTTGATATCTATCCAAATAATTTATCTTTCTATTTTTTAAATAATCAATAATTCCGGTTTCAAAAAGTGTCACACTGCCACCAATTCCAATTGACATTTGATCTTTAATTTGTTTATCTAAAAAATCAAAAATTTCTTGCGGATCATCTAAATAGATAACTTCAATATTATTTCTTTTAAAACTTTCAATTACTTTATTTATTTCTAAATTCATTATTTTTACTCCTATCACCTTTGATCTTAAAAAGTGTAACACTATTTAATTACAAAAACAATCAAACGATTTCAATCACAATTAAAAAGAGCATCTTTGATTTAGATGCTCATCATTTATTCACTTACTATTTCAAAATCTTTTTCTACTTTAGCATTTTCAAAATTTGTTTTCGTTTCACTTTTGGATACCAGTACTGCCGCGCTAGCTGCTCCAATTACATTAGTTGCCGTTCTAGCCATATCAACAATACTTGAAATTGGCGCCAAAAGCACAATAATTTCAATTGGCAATCCTGCACTAGCAAATAAAGCAGTGGCAGTAATTGTAGCTGTTCCTGGTACTCCTACCGTACCAATTGATACAACCAAAGCTAAAACGATTAAAAATAAATATTGTAAAAGACTATATTCAATATGTAAAACATTTATTGCTAAAACTGCTAATAATACCGGCCACATTCCAGCACATCCTGGCATTCCTAAATTAGCTCCTAAACTAGCAACAAAACTGGCAATATCTTCATTTACTTTCAATTTTTTAGTCAACTGCTGCACAGTTACTGGAATAGTTCCCATACTGCTTTGTGATGTAAAAGCAATTATACCAGCTGGATAAATCCCTTTAAAAAAAGTAATTGGATTTACTTTAGCAATAAATTTTAATAATAAACTAGTTACTCCAAATATTTGAATTATACAAATAAGATAAGCTAAAAATAACACACTCATTAATGGTAATAAATCACTAATTGTACTTTTACTTACTGCTCTGGCAATCAATGATAATACTGCGTATGGTGTAAACCCAATTACAAAACTAATTACCTCACCCATGATCATATTTCCGGCATCAATAAATTTTTTAAACACAGCTACTTCTTTTTTAGCGGCTATTTTGTTATAAGAAATAGCGACAATGATTGCAAAAATAACAATCGGCACCACTTCACCATTGACCCAGCTTTTAGCTAGATTACTTGGAAATAAACTAACGATCGTATCAATAAAATCCGGAACTTGACTAGCCTGATAGTCACTTGATAATTGATAGGTTATATTAGTTCCGATATTAGTCATTGTCGCTAAAATTAAGGTAATCACGCTTGCAAAAAACGTATTCAACAACAAGAAAAAAATAGTTTTAATCCCAATATTCTTTAATTTAACAGAAGCATTTAAATTAGTTATACTTGATATAATGCTAAATAATAACAGTGGAATCACTAACGCTAAAATTAGATTAGTATAAATATTACCAATTGCTTCTAAATAGCGATAAGATCCTTTAAAAACAATTCCCACAATTACCCCAAAAAACAATCCTAAGATCGTTAATACGCCAAAATCCCATTTCTTTACTTTATCCAAATAATAAATAATCCCAAAAAACAAACTTGCCAATAATAAAGATCCTATTTCTAAAATATTAATATTCATTTAACTGTCCTCTTTTCTTTAATTTTCTATTATCAAGACAGTTAACAACATCGCATTAAGTTTATTCTTCTTTCACTCTTTTCTAACATATAACCCCTCTTTCCCTACTAATTTAGTATGATATAAATTTAAAATATTATCATACTACTGTCAAGCAATACGCTAAAATATTTTATCAGCACAAGTTACATAATTATTTAAATAATGTTATTATTTTTAAGAGGTGAACTACGATGAAAAGATTACAATTAAAATATAATTTAGTACAAATATTATATTGGATTTCAGCTTGCGCTTTACAAGGCTATGTTGCCATCTATTTACAATACAAAGGGCTAACTAATATCCAAATTGGAATCGTTACAAGTATCAGTTCAATTCTAACAATCTTTATTTCACCATATATATCATCTTTATTACATAAAATTAAAAAACTTACTATAAATATATTACTTTATTGGCTTTTTTTAATATCCTTGATTATCTTTCTAGCCATCACTTATCTACCACTATCAGGATATATAATTATGTTTGCTTATATAATTATCTATTGTTTGTCAATTTCAATCATCCCGCTCTTATCCTCTCTAGCAATGAATTATCTTCAAGCTGGACAAGAAATTAATTTTGGTTTAGCTAGAGGAATGGGATCAGTTTCTTATGCTCTCAGTGCAATATTAATTAGTCAAAGTATTAATTTATTTTCACCTAATGTTTTAGCAATCATCTATTTAATTGCTTCAATCAGTTTGATTATGATTATTCATCAATTACCAGATAATAAAATAATCATTAATGAAAAAGAAGAACGTAAAAATATATTGTTCATGATTAAAAAGTATAAAAGTCTTTTTTACTTACTATTAGGCTTTGCTTTCTGTTTTGCCGGAGCAATCGCTCTAGCAACCTATTTAATCAATATTATTAAAAATTTAGGCGGTAACACTAATACCTATGGTATTGCCATCTTTATCATGTCAATTAGTGAATTACCCGTTATGGCATTAACTAAAAGACTAATAAACAACGTTAATATAATGAAATTGTTTATCTTTGCGGGAATATGTTATTTACTTAGAAATAGTTTAATTGCTTTGGCACCACATATTTTAATTGTTTATACTGGAATGTTATTTCAAAGTATGTCTTATGGTATGTTAACATCACTACTTACATATTATGTTG
>NZ_JAGHEW010000334.1 GCF_017889095.1 Thomasclavelia sp.
AAATAACAGTAGAACATTTTTTTATCCTCAAAAATAAAAATCATATAAAAAAAGGGAAGCTGAACAAAAATCAGCTTCTAAAACTTTATTTCGTTACAGCCCCTTTTATTATGTGATAAATATTGCCATTACCAGCAAAGATTTCATCATTTTTAAAATCACTGGTTAAATCGATCCAAACTAATTCGTTTTCATCGCCATAAATATCAACGTCATGATTTAAAACACCAACATAGGTTTCTAATAAAGTATCTTCTAAATAATAAGTAAAATCCATTAAATGAGTTAATTTTATTTCATTTTTACTAATATTAGTTTCCTCTTTTAATTCCCGATATGCCGCTTCTAAGTGATCTTCATTTATTTTTATTTTCCCGCCAACAAAGTTATATTTACCTCGATAAGGATCTTTTTTTCGTTTACACATTAATATTCTGGTTTTAGTTTGATCAAAGACCACAATTAAGTTTACATTTCGTTTCATTTTCCTTACACCTCGTGATAATTCTAGCATATTTATCAAATTTTAAGAATATAATTAATGTAATTTTATTTGGATAATGCTATAATGCAAAAGTATATTGCAAAGGAGATTTATTGAGATTATATGAACATTATTGAATTAATTAAAGTTTTTATTTTGGGAGTTGTTGAAGGGATAACTGAATGGTTACCAATTAGCAGTACTGGTCATATGATTTTAGTTGATGAATTTATCAAATTAGATGTTAGTGCTGAATTTTTGGAAATGTTTTTAGTAGTAATTCAGTTAGGAGCAATTTTGGCAGTCATTGTTCTTTATTTTGACAAGTTAATGCCTTTTGATTATCGTCATGGCTGGAAAATTAAAAAAGATACTTTTTCGATGTGGTTTAAAATTATCTTTGCCTGTATTCCCGCAGCAGTAATTGGGTTATTATTTGATGATCAGTTAAATGAATTATTTTATAATCCACCAACTGTTGCGATTGCTTTAATTGTTTTTGGAATCTTGTTTATTTTTATTGAAAACTACAATAAAAATCGGTCTTCAAAAATAAATTCATTGGCTGAAATTACCTACAATACTGCCTTTATTATTGGTATCTTTCAATTAATTGCTGCTATTTTTCCAGGAACTTCACGTTCAGGGGCAACGATCGTTGGTGCATTATTAATTGGTGTTAGTCGTACAGTTGCAGCTGAATTTACTTTCTTTTTGGCAGTTCCAGTAATGTTAGGAGCTAGTTTGTTAAAAGTAGTTAAATTCGGTTTAGCTTTTACAACAACAGAATTAGTTTTATTAGTTTTTGGAATGGCAGTTGCTTTTGTTGTAAGCATGCTAACGATTAAATTTTTAATGAGCTATATTAAAAAACATGATTTTAAAGTGTTTGGCTGGTATCGAATTATTTTAGGTGTGATTGTTTTAGTTTATTTCATGATTTTTTAAATCCAGATGATTCTGGATTTTTTTATTCCCAAATCCCAGTTTTCCCCTCTATTGATAAGCTATTTACATAATTGTTCGATATCGGTTATAATTTGTTCAAGTGTATTAATGGGCAGTTCTAAGATCATATCGATTTTTAGTTGTTCATAGCCATCGTCAAGTAATTGAATGGCAAAAAGTATTTCTGTAATTGATTTAATATTTTTAGTAATTGTCATTAACTGTTCTTTTGCTTTGTTATCCATTTTTCATTTCCCTTTCATTTAATTTTATCAATAGAATTATCCCAATTTATAAATGATTTTAAGATATTTAGTAATTTATTTTTAGTTAATTTTTATATCCTAAAATTGTTTTATATGATACAATTAAATTAATAAGGAGGACATTAATATGAGAATTTTACTTTGTTGTACTGCTGGAGTTACTTCTAATATGTTTGCAGCAGCTTTAAAAGATGAAGCTTCTAAACGAGATATGGAAATTATTGTTTGGGCAGCAGCTGAAACTGCTGTTGAATATTCAATTGAACAAGCTGATGTGATTTTAGTTACTCCCCAACTAGCTAGTTCAGTTAAAAAATTCAAAGATTTAGCTAATCCTGGTGTACCAGTATTATTAATTAGTGAAGATGATTTTAGAAACTTTAATGCTGCTAAAGTTTTAGATGAAGCTGTAAGTAAATAATATTAATTAAAGTAAATGGAAAACTCCTGTTTTATGGGGTTTTTTCATTTTGTATTTAAACTAACTGTTAATTGTTGTGGTATTTTGTATGTTCAAAGTATTAATAAAAAAACTAATACATCAGTGATAGTAAAATCTATTTATTGAATGTATTAGTTTTATATTACTAGATATTTGTAAATAGTTTTGATTGGTCTTATTTATCAAAAGAAGTTTGGCAAGCTTTATCCTTCCACTCATCGACGCATTCACCAATATTTTTTTGCCAATCTTTTAATGTATCCACAGCATCATAAGTAACTGGTAAATGTAATGGGATAGAATCCAAATTTGAAACTGCAACGATTAGCTTAGCGATTTTTTCAGGATCACCATCTTGTTCATGATTACTGTTTGCTTTCATAAATTCCTCTTGCCAGCGATGCGCATCGTAGTCAGCAATATTTATATCAGCTTTTGTACACATTGCTCCATGATCGTAGAAATTAGTACGAACTAATCCTGGTATAACGTTAGAAACTTTAATATTGAAAGGGGCAACTTCAAAAGCAAGAGCAGTTGAAAATCCGGTAACGGCAAATTTTGAACTGTGATAGGCAACTGGGCCAGGAGCATATCCGGCTCCAGAAGCAATATTGAAAATACAACCCGAACGTTGCTTACGCATTACTGGAAGAATTGCTCGAGTCACTCTTAATAAACCAAAAAAATTAACTTCAAATAATTCTTTGATGTTTTCTTCGCTAGTTTCTTCAAAAAAAGTAATTCTGCCATGCCCGGCATTATTTACTAAAACATCGATTCGTCCAAAGTGAGAAATTGCCTGATTGACGGCATCAATATAGACTTTTTCATTAGGTGTAGAAACATCCAACTGCAAATTGATTGCTTTATCTTTATATTCATCTAAAATAGTAAATCCGTTTTCTTTTCTAGTCGTAGCGACAACATAATCTCCGGCTTTTAATGCGGCTTCAGCAATTGCTTTACCAATTCCTTTTCCAGCACCAGTAATGAACCATACTTTATTCATGAAATTATCACCTCATTTATCAATATTATAGCATTTTATATTTTTACTGACAATGTCATTAATATTATTAGTGTAGTAAAAAGATGATAGTTTTATAGATCGGTTTAGTTGTAGTTTATAATTGTTGGCTATATTTGTTTTTATCTAAATTGGATATAAGAATCGCTTAAAAGTAAAATTTCTCTATTTTTTGCTAAAAATAGTAAAGATTTCTTAAATATTCTTTGTCTTATCTTAATTTTGTGTTAAATTATAGTTGGTGTAAAATTAATTTAGGAGATTATGATGAAAATTACAGATATTTTTACATTATTAGGTGGATTAGCTTTATTTTTATATGGAATGACAATGATGTCTAATGGTTTAGAGTTAGTCGCTGGTAATAAGATGAAAACAATTTTAGAAAAACTGACGACTAATCGCTTTTTAGGGGTTATAGTTGGTGCTTTGATTACGGCAGTAATTCAATCGTCATCAGCGACAACAGTCATGACTGTTGGTTTTGTCAATGCGGGATTGATGAAATTAAAAAATGCCGTATGGATCATTATGGGAGCTAATATCGGTACTACGATTACAGGTCAATTGATCGTTATCGATATAAGTGCTATTGCGCCATTAATTGCTTTTTTAGGGGTAGCTTTAATTGCTTTTTTCAAAAATAAAAAATTAGATATGATTGGAACGATTGTTGCCGGACTCGGGATTTTATTCATGGGAATGGAAATGATGTCTGGTGCTATGATGCCACTTCGGGATTCTAAAGAATTTGTTAATATTGTTTCAACTTTCCAAAATCCATTGATCGGAATCGTTGTTGGTGCTGTATTTACCGCCATTATCCAAAGTTCTTCAGCTTCAGTAGGGATTTTGATTGCGTTAGCTAAAAGTGGTGTAATTAGTTTATCGTCAGCTATTTATGTTTTATTTGGACAAAATATTGGAACTTGTATCACTGCGGTATTAGCGAGCATTGGAACTAGTCGTAATGCTAAACGAACAATGATCATTCATTTATCGTTTAATGTTATCGGTACGATTATTTTTGTAACTCTTAGTTTGCTATTACCGTTTGCCGATTTTATCACATTACTTACACCAAACAATGTTCCTGCTCAAATTGCCAATGTACATACGATCTTTAATATTGGAACAACCTTAATTTTATTACCATTTGGTAGTTATTTAGTAAAATTATCTTATAAATTGTTACCGAAAAAAGATGAAGATGAACAAGTATTGGAAGTTAAATATCTTGATAAATCAATTTTTACTAATGATTATTATATTGGTACTAGTGCGATTGCAAATCGGCAGTTATTTAATGAAATTCAAAATATGCTTGAAGTTGTCAAAAATAATTTAGCGGCTTCTTTTTCACTGATGGTCAAATGGAATGATAAGCAATTTGATGAAATAATGGAACAGGAAAAATACATTGATTATTTAAATAAAGAAATTATTGAATTTACGACACTAGCGATTTCATCTAATTTACCAATCGAAAATTCGCGTTCAATTGGTTTGGTTTTAAAGACTGCTGGTGATTTAGAAAGAATTGGCGATCATGCTATTAATATTGCTAAACGTGCTAAACGATTAGAAGATAATCAAGAAACTTTTTCAAGTTATGCCAAAGTAGAAATTAAAACAATGAATCAGTTGACAATGGATTTATTAGAAAAATTATGTACGAGTAACTTAGATGATTTTTCAACTTCCGCAAATGAAATTCAAACAATTGAAAAAACGATTGATCAAAAAACAAGTGAATTCTCATATCGTCAATTATTACGTTTACGGGATAAAAAATGTACTCCAGAAAATAGTGCTTTGTTTACTGAAACACTAATTGATTTTGAAAGAATTGGTGATCATGGTGTAAATATCGCTAATGCTTTTAATGAAATCAAAGATGTTGTCACTAAAGTATAGGTTGTAGAGATACAGCCTTTTTATTTAAAAGTTTTTAAATAAATGGTATATTGTATTTAAAAGGAAAAAGATTATGGAAATGAAACGAATTGGAACAGGAAAACTTAGAGAACAAAACGATCGCATTGTTTTAAGCTTTTTATCTAAAGGACAAGCGGTGACCAAAAGAGAACTAGCTAATGAAACTGGTTTGACGTTTGCAACGATTGGTAATATTTTAAATGAATTTAAAAACCAAAATATTGTTAAGGTTAAAGAAACAGTTATTTCCAAAAAAGGACGACCAACAATTACATATATTTTAAATCCGGAGTATTTTTATAGTTTAAATATTGTCATTATGAAAAAAGATAATCAAAATTATCTCTATTATCAAATATGTAATGCGTTATTAGATGTAATTGTTGATGATCATGAAATAATTGATCTAACTAAGATTGATGATCTGCTTAAAAAAATCGTAACATTAGTAAAACAAGAAACAAAGATAAAGATTATTGGCGTTGGAGTTCCGGCAGTTATTTTTGAAGATGTGATCGTGGAAGCGGATATTGCTGAATTAAAAGATTTAAATTTAAAAAAATTAATTGAAACGGCAACAGGAATAAATACAGTTGTTAAAAATGAAATGAATTATTGTGCTTATGGCTTCTATCAAAGTTTAACGGAGAAAAAGGATGTTTGTTATTTGGTTTTTCCTAGTCATAGTGGACCGGGCTGTGGTAGTGTGATCAATGGTAAATTATTGCAAGGAGATCATAATATTGCTGGTGAAATCATCTATTTACCGTTTTTTGAGTTTTTAAAACATCATGATCCTCGTTTAATTAAATATGATGAAAACAATGTTGCTTATGCTCTATGTTCATTAGCATCAATTATCAATCCGGCTTATTTGGTCATTACTGGTGACGGGTTACATAATGTTGATTTGGATTTGATGCAACAAGTATGTTTACAATATATTCCTAAACAGTTTTTAGCTAAGATTATATATAAAGACAGCTATATTGATGATTTTTTTAATGGGATGAAAAAATATGTAAGTAATTATTATTTATATTAAAAGAGTTTTAATAAATAGTTGACTTTTATTATATAATAAGATACACTAATTAAAAGTCTTTTAATAAAGGGGTATCGAAATGGAAAAAAAGCGGATTTTAAATGAACGATTAGCGGCGATTGTAGCTAGTATGCGTCATGGTGAAATGTTATTTATTGCTGATGCGGGTAGTGGAACTTCTAGTAAAGCCATTTATCCGTTAAGTGAAGATGTTGAATATTTAGATTTAGGGGTAGTTACGGGCTCACCTTCTTTTAAAGATGTTTTTACAACTTTGGTTGGTTGCGGTGATTTTGAAAGTGCGATCGTTACTGAAGATATGTTAGTGCAAAACCCTAATGATTATCAAATTGTTGAAACAACATTAGGCAAGAAAAATATTCATGTCATGAATTATATTCCTGATTACTATCAAATGCGTGATCGTTGTAAAGCTGTTGTGCAAACCGGTGATTATGGTATCCATGCTCAGGCAATTTTAATTGCGGGCTATCCTAGTGCTAATATACCAATGGAATGGTTAAAAAAGGGGTTGAAAAATGGTGAGTGAAAAAGAAAAAATGGCGTTAGGAATCTGGTATGATCCTAATAATGATCCAGAATTAATTAGTGAACGCTTAGATGCTGGTGATTTATGTTTTGAGTTGAATCAAACACGACCTAAAGATATTGAAAAACGAAATGAAATTATTAAACGGCTTTTAGGTACTTTACCTGAGGGATTAGAATTAATTAGCCCGTTTTCATGTGATTACGGTTACAACATTAAACTTGGTAAAAATGTTTTTATTAATCTAAATTGTTATTTGATGGATGGTGGAAAAATCACGATTGGTGATAATGTTTTTATTGGTTCTTATTGCGGTTTTTATACTGCTAATCATGCTTTGGACTATCCAAGTCGTAATATTGGTTTAGAAAAAGCTTTGCCAATTACGATTGGTGATAATTGCTGGTTTGGTGCTAATGTTACCGTTTTACCAGGGGTAACGATTGGCAGTGGCTGTGTAATTGGCGCTGGCAGTGTCGTTAGTAAGGATATTCCTGATAATTCTCTTGCTGTTGGAGTACCAGCTAAAGTAATTAGAAAAATTGATCAGACAAAAAGAATTTAGCTATCTAAATTCTTTTTAATTGCGCTGACTTATTTTTTTAGTTGTTAGAACGATGATAGCACCAATTGCGGTAGCAAAATAAACAAAACTAAACATCATCGTTAAACCAAAAGTATCTTGTAAAATACCCCCTAAAACATTTCCTAAAGTCGAACCAATTCCTGAAGTCATGATTCCAAGTAGGGTTTGGCCCGATAATTGATCATTACTATCAAGGTTATAGGTAACATAATATGTAATTACGCCGGTAAAAAGACCATAAGATAATCCCTGAAACATCATTCCAATAATTAAAATGACAAGATTTGGTGCTAAACAAATAGTAAAGTTTCTAAATACATAAAAAATAGATGCGATTAAGATCAAAGTCAAACTATTGAAACGTTTCATTAATTTAGGTGCCATGGTCATAAATGGCAATTCACTAAAAGCCATAAAAAACATACAAATACCATAAAGCGATGTATCACCGCCTAAATTTTTAACAATATTAATTAAATAAGTACTTAATGTTGTCGCTCCAGCAAACATAAAACCAAAACCAATTAATAAACAAAAGAAAACTTTATAGTTTTTAATTACATCAAAGATCGATCCTTGTTTGGAACTATTAGTTCCAGCATTTTTTTGCTCTGGCAGCGTATGTAAAGTAAGTAAGGTCAATGCAATAAAAAATAGATAGCCGAGCGATAAGATCCACGGTTCTATAAGCGAAATGACCTGGCCAAAAATAAAGGCACTGGCAGCCCAGGAAGCTGATCCGATTCCTCTGGCTAAACCAAAATTGACATACCAGCCTTCATTAATATAGTTCATGGCAATCATCGTAAGTAGGGGAACTGTTGATAGTAATAAAGCATACATCAAAGTATATAGTATCATCAATGGGATAATAGGAATAGTAAGGAAACTAAGAGCTAAATATACAATTACAGTTAAAAGAGAAATATAAGTAACTAATTGTTTTATTGTAAGATTTTTTATTTTATTCAATAATGATGAAACTAATGGGAAAATAAAAATAGTTCCAATACATGAAGCTCCAGTAACAATTCCAATTTCGGTATTTGATAAGCCGCGGTATTGTAAAAAGATGGCAATAAATCCATTGATACAGCAGTAGGCAAACCAGTAAAAAAGATGGAGTAAATTATAACGTGTTTTTAATGTCATTTTTATATCCTTTCTATTTTTATAATATTATTAATGATTAGATAGTATAAATAAGCAAGTCTTTTTTATTTTTTGAAAAATAAATTTATTGTCGATGTTATCTTTACAGATAAAAAATCTTATGTTATCATATAGTTCGTATCCGAACAAAGGAGGTGGATCAATGTATTGTGATCCAGTTGGCCGCAGGATTAAAATAATCAATAATCTAATGAAAAGATCAATGGATAGATTTTTGGGTCGGGATATTAATGATCGAGCTACTTTAATGCATACTTGGATCATTGGTTTTTTACAATATCGTGAAGATCATGGTAAAGATACGTTTCAAAAAGATATAGAAGCTGAGTTTTCAATCAATCGCTCAACTACATCAGAAATGTTGAAACTGATGTGTAAAAAAGGGATGATTGAAAGAGTACCTGTTGATTATGATGCCCGGTTAAAAAAGCTTGTTTTAACTGATCAAAGTCGTGAGTTTAATTTACGAGTTAAACAAAAAATGGATGAGATTGATAAGATCTTGATCAAAGATTTAACGGATGAAGAAGTTGAATTGTTTATTAGACTTTGTGATAAACTGATTGACAATTTAAATGAAAATCTTTAGGTTATTGTAATTAAATGATGGTTTTAATCAAATTTAAAATTAAGAAAGGGGAAAAGTATGGTAAAAACATTGATGAAACAAATTAAGCAATATAAAAAAGATTCTTTATTAACGATCTTTTTTGTTATTGTGGAAGTTATTTTA
Source organism: Thomasclavelia sp. (assembly GCF_017889095.1). GTDB lineage: Bacteria > Bacillota_I > Bacilli_A > Erysipelotrichales > Coprobacillaceae > Thomasclavelia. Next base: position 9,196 of record NZ_JAGHEW010000334.1, read on the forward strand.
GAAATTATGATTCCTTTTTTTATGGCAGATATTATCGATAAAGGAATTGACGCCAAAAATATAAATGCAGTATATAAATATGGATTGATCATGTTTGTTATTGCGATTGGAACTTTATCGACTGGTTTTTTAGCTGGTAAATATGCCGCTAAAGCTTCAACCGGTTTTGCTGCTAATCTAAGAGATGCGATGTATACTAATATTCAGTCATTTTCATTTTCGAATATTGATAAATACAGCACTGCCGGATTAGTAACACGTTTAACTACTGATGTAAGTAACGTTCAGCTTGCTTATCAGATGATCATTAGAATGTGCTTTAGAGCACCAATGAATTTGATTTGTGCGTTGACGATGGCGTTTATGATCCATCGGGAATTAAGTATGGTTTTTGTTGGGGCCATTATTTTCTTAGTTTTCGTTTTAGCGATCATTATGTTTATGGC
>NZ_JAGHEW010000335.1 GCF_017889095.1 Thomasclavelia sp.
TACAAATGTTTTTTCTGTTTCTAACTGTTTATATTTATCAAAATATTTATTATCAAACTATTAAAATCAAAAGCTGGATATTACCACTGTTTTTGGGATCTATGGCAATTAATGTTTTATTTAATTATTTTGATGAAAACATCATTTGTTTAGGAATTGGAATATTTTTGATTTTTAGTGCTGTATTATATTTGATAAATTTTAATAATCATCTACAACTTTTATATTTTAGTGCTTTTTTTACGACTTTAATATTTTATTTATATATTTTAATTGAACTTTCAATTTGGGGCATAAAATTCAATCTCAATTCCATCAGTTATGTTAGTTATGTCGAAACTTTACTTTTTTCTGTTATAATTTTATCCCTTTTAGTTTATTCTTTTAAACTTAGATTCTTTTTACCAACAGGTAGGATCAATATCTTTATTCTTTTTTCTACAATATCATTATTACTAATAGAACTAATATTTTATGATCAATTTCCTAATATTGCCAGTTGGAAACTGGCTCATATATTTATGTATATAGTTATGGGATTAATTTGTATTAATAATAATATTGTAATTCAATATTTGTATAATGACTCTTATCAGTTATCACTTACTTTACAAAATAATTTTTTATCAAAAGTAACCAAAAGCTATGTTAATGAACTTAACGATAAGCAAACCAAAACTGTAAAAATCAAACATGATCTAAAAAATAAAATTATTATTTTACATCAGTTATTAAATGAAAATAAGGTTATAGAAGCAACTGAAATCATAACCGATCTTGATCAAGATCTTAGTTTTAAAAGTAATCATGCCTATACTGATAATATTATTATTGATGCTTATCTTAGCTATATAACCACAAATTCTAATCTTACTTTTAAAATCAAAAGTAATAATTTAGCTGATTTAAATTATCATAGTGATTTTTTATCCTTGTTTATTAATATAGTCGATAACGCAATTGAAAATGCAATAAGTGAAGTAACTATTAAACTGGATTATCAAAAAGATGATAATATCCTATTAAAAGTATCTAATGACTGTAATCATGATCCAAGTAAAAATCTTAAAAAAAGCACTAAAAAAGGAAGCCATGGCTATGGTTTACGAATCGTCCAAGATATTATTAATAAATATTTAGGGACTTATATTACGGATTATAAAAATAATGTCTTTACAACTTATATTTTGTTGAATTTGGGAGAAACTTATGAAAAATAGAAAATTATTTATGTTATTGCTTGGTATATATATCTATTATATTTGCATTGAGATTTTCAATTCAGGTGTTGCCGGTGTTGCTAATGTACCATATTTTGAAAAAATAATTAGATGTACTAATTTGATTCCTTTTACTAATTTATCAACACCACGTTCTTTATTTGTTTCTTTTGTCATGTATATGCCAGTAGCAGTATTGATAAGGGAATGTTATCCAGTATTAAAAATCAAAAAATATTTTATGATTTATATCATCTTAGCCATAACCATCTTTGAATTAATTCAAGTTATTACTTTAAGAGGATATTTTGATATTAATCAAATTATATTAGGTAGTTTAGGTGCTTTTATCGCCTATTCAATCGTTGATTTTTTTGATAAATTTATTCCGCGTAAGTCAAATAATGCTCAATATTAAAACGGAGTGAAGCACTCCGTTTGATTATTTTAAATTATGATAGATAAATAACATCCGATCTTTTCCGTTGATGTCTTTGATAATTTGATATGGTTCATTAGGAAAATATGTAGCTAATGCTTCTTCCATTAATTCCCGTTGATCAAAGCCCATTTCAAACGCTAATAAAGCGCGATCTTTTAATAACGGTTTTACTTCCTTAAAAATCCGTCGATAGAAATACAAACCGTCATTACCACCAAATAAAGCCACATGAGGTTCGTTATCTTTGACCATAGCTTCAATTTCCTGGTTATTAGGAATATATGGGGGATTAGAAACAAAGATATCGACTTTTATTTTATTTTCTAGTAATGGATTTAATAGATCGCCGACCATAAAATTGACATTAGCGTTTAAATTGGCTGCATTTTCTTTAGCTACCGCAATTGCTTTATCAGAAATATCACTTGCATAAACATTAGTCCGTGGTTCTTCTAAAGCTAAACTGATGGCAATAGCACCACTGCCTGTTCCGACATCACATAAATCAATCGTTTGATAATCACTGAAATAATCATCAATATGATAAAGAATATTTTCAACTAATTCTTCCGTTTCATAGCGGGGAATCAAAACATCTTCATTAACTTTAAAATCTCTGCCAAAAAATGTTTCGACTCCTTTGATATATTGAATCGGTTTCCCTTGATAATATTCTTCCATTCCCGCTAAAAAAGCTTCTTCTAATTCCGGTGCTACCTCTTCATCATACATCAAATATAATTCATGAGGTTCTTTTTTAGCTAAATGATAAAACAAAACCTTAGCAACATTAACATCTTTATACTCTTTATCTAATTTACTTTCAGCATTTTTGATCAATTCTTTTACGGTTGCCATTAATTTTGTCCTTCCATTTTTAAACGTTGATCTTCATTGATCAAAGCCGTAATAATATCATCTAATTTACCTTCCATGATCCGATCTAACTGTTGAATTGTTAGACCGATACGATGGTCAGTAACCCGATTTTGGGGATAATTATAAGTTCTAATTTTTTCCGCCCGATCACCAGTACCAACTTTACTTTTTCTTTCACTATCAACTTGTTCATTTTGCTGCTGCTGATAATAGTCATAAATACGAGCAACTAAAGCTTTCATCGCTTTATCTTTATTATCATGTTGCGAACGACCATCCTGGCTGGCAGCTACGATTCCGGTTGGTAAATGGGTAATTCGCACTGCAGAATCAGTTTTATTGATATGTTGTCCTCCAGCTCCACTAGCTCGATAAGTATCAATTCTTAAATCATTTTTATTAATTTCAACATCAACTTCTTCAACTTCAGGCATAACTAAAACAGTAGCCGTTGAAGTATGCACCCGTCCTTGAGTTTCCGTTTTAGGAACTCGCTGAACTCGATGAGATCCTGATTCAAATTTTAATTTACCGTAAACATCTTCACCTTTGACCATGAATGAAATTAATGAATAACCCCCAGCTTCTGCTACATCAGCTTCCATGACATCAATTTTCCATCCTTGAGATTCGGCGTATTTTACATACATCCGATATAAATCACCAGCAAAAATATTTCCTTCATCACCACCCGCGGCCCCACGAATTTCCATAATAACATCTTTATTATCATTTGGATCTTTAGGAATTAATTCAATTTCTAAACGATGAATGATATCTGGTAATTTTTCTTCTAATTCAGCTAATTCCATTTTAGCCATTTCTTTAATTTCTGGATCATTTTCTTTTACCAATTCATTAGCTTCTTCAATGCCATTGGCAATTTTTTTATACTCTTGATATAAATCGTAAGCGCCTTGTAAACTAGCCTGTTCTTTAGTAACGGCAGTCATTTTTTTAATATCACTGCCAATATCAGGATCCATCAACATTTGGCTCAATTCTTCATATCTATTTTCCATTATTTTTAAACGTTCTAACATACTTTCGTTCATGATTTATACCTCCAAACCTATCCTATTATATAATAAACATAATAAATAAGCAAAATAAATTTTTCGATGAAATTATCGCTATTTTTTTCTTTAATTATTTTATTAGTTCACATTCAGTTCACTAAGTTATTTTATTATATAGGTGTAGTAAGAAAACTACCCTCCCTTTAATAAATAAATAGAAGTCAAAGACAAGTTACGGCCGTAACTTGTCTTTATTTTATACAATAAAAAGCAAGTTTAAAACCTGCTTAAAATTTATGTGGTTTGTTATAAACCTGATGACAATGGCGACAACGTGGTTCATAACGCTCTTTAGCACCAACTAAAACAATCGGATCTTCAAAATCCGCTGGTTTACCATTGACTAGTCGTTGGGTTCTCGTTGCTGGTGCACCACATTTAGCACAAACAGCATTTAATTTAGTAATAAATTCAGCTCGTGTCAATAATTCAGGCATCACCCCAAAAGATTCACCTCTAAAATCAATATCCAAGCCAGCTACCATGACCCGAATCCCTTTATCTGCTAAATACTCGCATACTTCAATGATATCATCATCAAAAAATTGAACTTCATCAATCGCTACAACTTCTACGTCAGGATCAACTTTTTTTAAAATATCTTGTGCTTTTTCAACTACTAAGCAAGGTACGTGAGCTCCTGAATATGAAACAATTTCACTATCAGAATAACGATTATCTATTTTCGGTTTAAAAACAACAATATTTTTTTTCGCATAACTTAAAACATTGATTCTTCTAATTAATTCTTCGGTCTTACCGGCAAACATACAACCACAAATGACTTCGATCCAGCCTTCTCGATATAAATGATACATCTCTTTTCCTCCTAACCGCGTAAATCGCGAACTCCTTCACCACTACCTTCTGGTCCAACATGTGCTAAATCTGAAAAACGGCTATAATTTTTTTCAAAAGCTAAATTAACTTCACCAGTAGCACCATTACGATGTTTAGCGATAATTATTTCCGTTAACCCGCTATTTTCAGTTTGTTCACTAGGATCTTTGTAGTAGTCTTCACGATAAATAAATGAAACAATATCCGCATCCTGTTCAATTGCCCCAGATTCTCTTAAATCGGACATCATTGGCCGTTTATTAGGACGTTGTTCAACTGAACGTGATAATTGGGAAAGGGAGATAACTGGCACTTCTAATTCTCTGGCCAAAGCTTTTAAAGTTCGTGAGATTTCAGATACTTCTTGTTGTCTATTTTCACGATTTTTAGATGATGAAGTAATTAACTGTAAGTAGTCAATTACAATTAATTTCAATCCATGTTCACTTTTTAACTTTCGACTTTTAGCGACAATATCATTAATTCTAATTCCCGGACTATCATCAATATACATATTACATTTAGAAACCCGTTCAGCTGCCGCGTAGTATTTATTGGCATTAGTTTTTAAGATCTCTCCAGTACGAATGGAAGAACCTTCAATTCCGCCCATGGAACAAATAATTCTTTGCACTAACTGTTCCGCTGGCATCTCTAAAGAAAAGATGGCTACTGGTTCTTCTGATTTAAAAGCCGCATTATGAGCAATATTTAGTGCAAACGCGGTTTTTCCCATTGCTGGACGCGCTGCTAAAATAATCAGATCACCCTTTTGAAATCCGGAAGTAATTTTATCAAGATCACGAAAACCTGATTTGACTCCAGAAATATTACCATCAATTTTTTGAAGTAAATTCAAACGATCAGTTACACTTTTAATAACACCACGAATATCTCTAAATTCACCCGCACTTCTTTCCTGGGTAACCTTTAAAATTGTTTTTTCCGTGTTATCAATAAAATCATCAATATCTTCAACATCATCATAAGCTTCTTCGGCAATCCGCGTTGTTTCCCTAATGATCCTTCTAAGGGTTGCTTTATTATGAAGCATTTTTAAGTAATGATTGCTATGAGCAACAGTTGGGACTGATTCACTTAATTGAAGCAAATAATCAACCCCACCGCTTTTTTCTAACTGACCATGATCTAATAAATACGATGTTACCGTTGTAACATCAATAGCCATGCCCGTATCATTTAAAGAAGCCATTGCACTAAAAATCAAACGATGTCGATCTTCATAAAAATCATCTTCACTAGCTTTATTTAAAATATCAATACATTTATCTTTAGATATCAGCATCGCTCCAAGCAGCGATCTTTCCGCTACGATATCATGAGGATATTCCCGTCCAGCCATAATTTACTCCTAACGTTCTTTTAAATGAACGGTAATTGTGCCAATAATTCCTTTATATAAATCTACTTTTAATTTAGTATATCCTAAAGCTCCGATTGGATGAGCTTCGATAAATTTTCTTTTATCAATTCGAATATCATATTTTTCTCTTAATTGTTCAACAATCTGTTTAGTTGAAACACTACCAAATGTTTTGCCATCTTTACCTGATTTTAAAGTAAATTCCAAAGTTATACCTTCTAATTTTTTAGCTAATTCTTTAGCAGCCTTTTGATTTTCTAAATCTTTTTCATGTTCTAACTGTTTTTCATTTTCTAAAATTTTACGACTACTAACTGTTTCTAAAACAGCTAACTTATTTTTGATCAAATAGTTTTGTCCATACCCATCGGCAACTTTAACAACTTGACCTTTTTTACCTAATTTCTTTACATCTTGTAATAAAATAACTTTCATTAATCATTCGTCCTTTCATCTAAATATTCATTGATCGCTTCTTCTAATAAATTAATCACGACCGTAATATCTTCATATTTCATCTGGCAGGCAGCCATCGAAAAATGTCCACCACCACCAAGTTTTTCCATTATTAACTGTACATTAATATCACGGGTACTGCGAGCACTAATTGAGATTTCTTCCTTAGCCGTTCGACCAACAATAAATACTCCTTTGATTCCGCTAATTCCTAATAACTCATTTCCCGCTTTAGCTAATAGAGTACGACTATATATTTTATCTTGTCTGCCATAAGCTATCAAGATATTTTCACCATAGCGATAAGCTGTCTGCGTAATTGACAGTTTCGTTAACGTTGTATCATAATCATCTTCTAGATACTTATAGGCTTTCGATACATCAGCCTGCAGTTCTTTTAACATCGCTGCTGCCTGGAAAGTTCGGGTTCCCACTCTAGTTTTAAAATAATTTGTATCGATCAACATTCCTGTATACATGATCGTTGCTTCTTCTTCACTTACAATAACGGGATCTTTTTGATAATCAAACAGTTCCACGATCAATTCTACTGTTGAAGAAGCCGCTGGTTCTAGATAAGTAAGTAACGGTAAATCAATAAACTCTTCACCGCGGCGATGATGATCAATAACTACTTTATTTTGAATCATATCTAATAAAGTATCATCAATCGCTAAAGTTGGCTTATGGTTATCAACACAAATCAATAAACTATTTGGATGTAAAAAATCATAAGCTCTAGCCGGTGAAATAAACACCCCTTTATATTTATCCTGTCCTTGGAGTTTTTTTACAATCGCTCCGGTTTTTTCTTCCAATGATTCATTATCAATAATGATTCGAGCTTCTTTTTCATAAGTTTTCGCTAACGCATACATCCCTATTGAAGCTCCAAAGGAATCAAAATCCGATTGTTTATGCCCCATAATAAAGATATTTTCAGCTTGTTTAATTAATCCCGCTAAAGTCTGCGCAATAACTCTAGCTCTGACTTTATTAGATTTTTCATAACTTTCACTATTACCACCAAAATAACGAATTGGTTCATCGCTTGATTTAACCGTTGCCTGATCACCACCACGTGAATAAGACAGTGATAAAGCAGAAAAAGCCATTTGTTCCAACTCTCTTAAAATATTGCTGCCACGACCAATACCAATTGATAAAGTCATTACCTGGCCTAATTTATCAGCCTGATCTTTAAACTGATCTAAGATCTTAAATTTATCTTCTACTTGTTTACGATAAGTCCGTTCATTAAAAACCGCAATAAAACCATCACTTTTATAACGCTTTAAGATTACGCCATTTTCATTAGCCCAGTCAATAATTAACTGTCTCGAAGTTGACTGGATGGCTGCAGCGGTCTGTTCATCTGCCTGATCAATTGATTCTTCATAGTTATCAATTGTAATATAGGCTACAGCTATTTGCTGATCAAGATACTCTTTACTAATAGCCACATAATCAGTAACATCTTTTAAATATAACATGCGGTTTTCTTTACTGTTATATACTTCATATTTTCGTGAATTAATATCAATAACTTTAATATCATCATCTTCAAATAATGATGCCAGTAAGGGCTGCCACTCCAATAATTTTTTACCGACAATATCTAATTTCAATTCCGTAAATAAATCACTTAGCCAAATAATATTGCGGTTTTCATCATATTGAATTAACCCCACACCACCAAAAATAAAAGCATTTTTAGCTTCATCATTCAAAGCATCACTAACACTCAAATTAGCTTCACTAGCTAAAGAAGAAAGATAAACAATAAATCCATAAATAATTATATTTTTGATCCAAACATATAAAACAAAAAACAAAAATGCTTTAGATACAAAAAAATACAATAATAATATCAAGATACTTTCAACAACCAAGAGTACTTCGGCAAAACTTTTCAATTTATTCATCTTTACTGACACTAAGTCCACCACCTATCAATAATAACATTATACATTAATTTCATTTTCTTTTCATCATTTTAACTATCAATAGATTCGAATACACCCTAACAATATACCCTTCACAAATAAATAATAAAATCCAAAGCACTCCTAACATGACCATCGGATTTAAGATTCCCTTTAAAAACGGCAATAAACCTATAAGCGCCTGATACATTTCCATTCCTTCAGTAAATAAATTAATTCCCACTAAACCACCAAGAATAAAAAAGACTAAAAAATTTTTAATCGCCGATATAACCATTAAGCCATATTTACCAAAACGATAACTTTTTTGATGCTTTAAACAATAACCATAAAACACGCCCATAGTTAAAGTAAACGTAGTATAAAAAGTAAAAAACATCTGCCCGACTAAAAACAATACAATAAAAGCCGCTAATAAAACCATTAA
>NZ_JAGHEW010000336.1 GCF_017889095.1 Thomasclavelia sp.
AATTTTAGTTTCTCTTTCTTTTCATTATTTTCTTTATTTTTCAGCTTTTCCTTATAGTTTTCATACTGCTGATTATAAGCTAAAAATTCATAAGCCAGTTCTCTAAAGGCCATTAAATCATCGATATCTTTCTGATTTTCAATGGCAATCAAAGCAAAGAATCCCTGATTGCCCCATCTAAAGATGACATCTCTTCTTCTTTCTAAGATTTTAATAACTTCGCTATCCACCATGCCGGTCATTTCACTTTCGTAAAGTTCAATACTGTCACTATCAACGATACTGTTACCGTTAAAAGCTGCAGCGTTAAAGATATCTACAAAATTAACAGCTTTTTTTAGATGATGCTTTAAAATTGAATCATTTTTAATTTCTGATTTCATAATCTACTCCTTTCTATCTAAACTAGAAGAATAAATCATTAAATCTAAAGACATTATACTACATAATTTATTCTTCTACTATCTATATACAACCGCACTTAGTGTTTTTTCTTTTTTTATTTTTAAATTCTTTAAAAAAATAGCATTTTTAACTAAAAAGATAAAATAAAGTTACCAATTATAACGAAAAAAACAGAATCTTAACTATAATTCTGTTTTTTATCTTTCAGTAAATTATTTATTAGATGATGATAGCTGTTTTAAAAAATAATATATTACATTACCAATAGAACCAAGAAACAAGCCTAGGATAATTACCTAATGATGTAATATAAGACAATTAATATATATGATTGTATGAAGCAAATATTTTAATATTTATAAACGTATTATCGTTAAAAATAATTTCTAACTAACATAATAAGATTTTTTTAATCTAATTAAAATTCAAAAGTTAAAACTTATTTTCATAGTAATCAAATGTTGTTACCACAATCATATTTATAATTAACCGATTTGAATTTTGATTAGAAATCATAAATAATCTTTTAGCACCATGTATAAATGTAGATACGTTGATTTTTTAAAACGGTACTGCTAGCACCTTTATGTTTTACCTTTGGATTTGAAGTAAGCTTATATGTTTTACATAACATTGTCTAATGGTATCATCATACAAATAGCTAAAACAAGATTATTTTCAATGATGAAAAAACATTCTCCTTGCTTTATTAGTTCATCGATTTAAACAAATGTTTGTAAAACATAGTCTTTCAAAATACCAAAAAAATTAATAATCCAATTAAAATTAAAATAAATAAAATCTTAATGATATTTTTTTAACTTAATAATCTTGGTTATTATCCTTATCTAAAATAGTAATTATAGTATTAATGGCATCACATAGTTGATTACAATCATCACTAGTTAAATTTTTAATTTGTTGGTGAATTTGGTTATTTGTTAATTGAATCATTTTTTCTGTTTCTTCTTGTCCTTTTTTAGTTAAAGCTAGATATATAACTCGTTTGTCTACTTCTGATTTTTCTTTTTCAATTAATCCTTTATCAAAAAAAAGTTTAATGATGCGACTTAAATAACTTTTATCGATTCCTAATGCTTTATTAATTTCACATTGTTTGCACTGATTACGAATTTTTAAGTTCAAATAAAATTCTTATTTCTATAACAGAATAATCACTATTTAGATAACCGGAATTTAAAAGTCCCATATTAACAGTATAAAACGATTAAATTTTCTTATTTCATTAATTGTTTTAATATATTGATCCATGTTTATTCCTCTTTTTAATAAAATACTCTTAACTTAGTAAGCTAAGAGTATTTTTGATACTTCAATTGATTAATAGAATTTACAAATATCGACAACATTTTTTCTCTTAGGACGGTCTGGGTCAATATCAGGATATCCTAAAGCAATAACGGAAACAATAATTTCTGTTTCATCAATATGAAGTAATTCGCGTAATTTTTGTTCATCACGAATTCCCATGATCAAGGTACCTAAACCTAGCTCCGTTGCTTTTAATACTAAATTTTGATTGTGTAATCCTAAATCATAAGCACCCCAATTATTTCCTAATTCATTGCTTGGTGTACCATCCCGTTCAAATCCAGAACGATTTTTAACAAAACTAGTAACAATCAAAGCAGCCGCATTTTTGCTGTTTTCTTGATTAAATGTTGGTAAACATTCATTTCTAACAGTAGCTAACATATCTTTAGAATAAACAACATGATAACGGGCTGTTTGACTATTTTTCCATGATGGTGCTTCAATTGCAGCCTGGATAATTGTTTCAATCATTTCTTTAGAAACTGGTTTTTCTTGATAACGGCGAATACTGCGACGAGTTTTTAATATTTGTTCAAATTCCATGATTATTCTCCTCCAACACATTTAGTTGATTTTATCTACTATTCAATTATATATTAAGATAGTGAAAAATATCAATAATGTTTGCAGAAAATAAAATCCTCCTTTATAGGTAGGATCATATAACTATTCTTTTTCTTCAGGTTCCATTATCTTATTACTACGAACTGTAATTGTACCTAATTCAATCAGTCCAATGAATTTATCAGTTAAATTGGGATCAAATTGTAAACCACGATTACGTTTTAATTCTTCAATGGCATACTCTAAAGAATACGCTTCTTTATAACTTCGCTTTGAAGTCATCGCATCAAAGGAATCAGCAATGGCCATAATCCTACCACCAGCCGGAATATCTTCGCCAGCAATACGCCGAGGATAACCGTGACCATCATAGCGTTCATGATGAGTTAAAACGATTGGGATAACATAATCAAGTGATGGTAAATGACGAATGATATTAACTGATGCTTCGACATGTGATTGCATTATTTTATATTCTTCATCACTTAATTTTGATGTTTTTTTCAAAATATTTTCAGCAATTCCAATTTTTCCAATATCATGAAGCAAAGCGGCTTCATTAATTATTTCTACTAATTCACTATCATAACCACAGGCAATTGCAAGATTAGTTGCATAATAAGCTACATTTTCAGAATGAGTGAAAGTATAATGATCTTTAGCATCAATTGCTGCTGTTAAAGCATATATTGTCGGTGCATATTCAAGATAGATATTTTGCTTTTGTTTATGACCATCTTGTAGTGATGCCCCTTGATTAGTTTCCAAAGTTCCAGCATTGTAAACCGATACACGATTTTTTCCATTCTTTTTTGACTGATATAATGCTTGATCAGCATAATCTAAAAGCTGCTTTACGGTATTTGCAGCAGCTGGAATAGAGCTGATTCCAAAACTGGCAGTGACTACTTTTAAAGAATATTCATTTTTTCGTTTATTTAAGTTAGTAATTTGTTCCCGAATTTTTTCAGCTAACTCTTTTGCTGCTGATGGTCCATAATCTGGTAAAATAATTCCAAACTCTTTTCCACCCAAACGAGCTGTATAACCTTGAGTATTGACATAATCTTGCATTATTTTAGCAATATTAACTAAAACAATATCCCCTTCCTTGTTACCGTAAAGCTGATTATATAAACGAACATCATCTACACTAACCATAATTAATGATAACTGTCGTTCTCCCAGTTTTTCATATTCATTATTTAATGTTTCGTAAAAATACTTTCGGTTTAAAAGACCTGTTAATTCATCGGTTCTAGCTTCTAGATAAGCTGCTTCATACATTTTCGAATTAATTAAAGCAATTGCACTTATTGATGCAACTGAAGACAAAAAGTTAATTTCACCATATACATAGCCAGCTCGACGCGGTTTAGGGGCTAATAAGATTAAACCAATTAATGTTTCTTGTTTAATAGGAACAATCCCTTCTATATCTAAACTTTCAAATAAATTTTTTTCACTATCCCGCATTGACCGATAATTTACGGTCTGCTTAAATTCACTGTAAAAAATCATATCATCACTGTTCATCAGTTTAACTACTACTGGATTATCATGATTGATCGTGTAATTATTTTTTCTTAACGGACTGCTACTGTGTCTAATTATAAAATCATCATTATTATCACTTAAACAAATATAAACATATTTTGTTTCTACACATTTTAAAATAATATCATTCATTAAAGTCATGATTTCATCAACATTTAATGTTTTAGAAACATGACTAGAAAAATCTTTTAAGCTTTCCGTTTGCAATATTTCTTCTTTGATAAAAACAGCATCAATAAATTTTTTCAACAAATTATAAATAAGAGCAGTAACCAGAGTAAATGCCACCGCAATTATTAAAGTATAATATTTATTGGGAATAAATTTAAAGTTTTCTGCTAATACTTCTTGGAAAATACCAACAATATTGGCAAATACAATAATTGATACTAATCCCGCAATTGTATAACTGCTACGTCTAGAAACCAACAAATTAAGTCTAAATAAACGCCGTTTATACAACGAATAAAACATACAGAAAGCATTAATTACCCCGGATAAAATATCAATGGGAAAACCCGGAAACCAGCCAATTAAAACACAAATATTCCCAAAGATCATAAATCCAATTCCAATAAAGATAACAGTTAACTGTCTTAACTGCTGACGATTTTCCTTATAACCTTTATACATTATAGTAACACAATGAATTATACTTAATAAAAAGAAACAGAAAAAAAGATACGTTTTAATATCGCTATGATAATAGAAAGCTGTTGTCCCACGATTATTTAAGATATATTCTGGCGCTGGTAAAAAAGCCCCTGTCAAAACATTAATTATAAACAAGACCATGAATAAAAATAGCCAGAACAATCCATTTTTACTTTTTTTATTAAATAAATAATGGTGTACAAAACTAATAAAGCAATACGGTACTAAACAAAGTCCCAACATCGAAACATCATACCAAAACTTCACTGAAGGACCAATCAAAGACCGCATCAAAAACGAACCACCCGTCCATAAAATCATCGCTAATAATAAAATCATAAATGATTTAATCAGTTTTGTTTTTTTCGATGCTGATAAAGAAATAAATAAAAAAGAAAAACAATACAAGGCGATAATAGAAACAAACGTATAATTATTCATATAATCGACCTCCTAAACCAATTCGATAATCTTTTTCCAAAATAACAAGTATTTCAATCATTGTGGAAATGATTTTAGGATGTGTTTTTTCATAACAAGCAAGCATTATATTTTCTTTACTGAATCCCTTTTTTGTAAAATAATCAACGATCTTTAATCTTAATAATTGGATAACCTGGTTAATTGAATTTTCAGTAATTCGAGTAAAACCACCAATATCAATCACACTTGAAGTATGATCAAGATATTTAAATCTTGGTAATTTTATTTTTTCCGCTAAATTCATAATCTTCCTCCTAATAATGATTTTATATGTCTTATACTTTTGATCGTTGGTATCCAAAAAAGTATCTCATTTTTATATTCATCATAACCAATAAACTGGAAAAATAAGCAAATCTTAGATGATCACATAAATAACATTTAATCCGTTATAAACAATCAGCATAAATAAACCATCATTACAGGTAGACATAAATATAAAAATAAATCCCATCAGATAACGCCAGGATGATGACATAAAGCATACATACTAGTGTGCAAACAAGTTTGTTTACAGCAATCACTGTGATACTCTTCGTCAAGATTCAAGGCAAAAAATAATGTATAAACTAGTAAACATATTAATATTATTGATAACAATAAAAAAAGACTTTATTAATTTTCCAAATTATTGAAAAATTAGCTATGATATTAATTAAAGTCGTTATAACGATCAAGATACTGCCAAGTAAAAAATATTTATTCAGCTGCTTTTTATGAAAATATATCAAATTAAAATCATCTAGATACAACAATAAAAAAGCACTAATTCCAAGTATTTTCATCATATATTTCTCACAACTTATATATAAA
>NZ_JAGHEW010000337.1 GCF_017889095.1 Thomasclavelia sp.
AATCGGATAATGAAAAAAGCAGCACATGAAACAGAGATAAAAGTTGCTCGTGAAAAAGGACGCGAAGCGGGACGTGAAGAAGGAAAATATAATAAAGCAAAGGAAAATACAATCATGCTGTTTAAAGCGGTTTATCCTAAAGAAGAAATTGATTTTTTAGATGGTCTTACAGCTAATCAGTATGATAGACTATTTAAAATGCTAATTGATGGTGAAAGCTTAGAAGCAATTAAAGCGTTTGTTGAAAAGTAAATAATAGATGAGGAACTATTTATAATGATAGTTCCTTTTTTTGTATCTATGAGGATATTGAATTTGTAATTCAATGATAAGTAGAAGCTATTATGTTAGAATTAAGAAAAAGAGTGTTTGATTTTGATAAATAATTTATGTTGTTGAAATGATATATAAAGTGGGGATGGTTAAAATGAAAATATATAGTCTTTTATGTAAAGATATCAAAATATGTGATGTTGAAATAGAAAATGGAATGATCATAGATATTATAAATATCTATGATAAAAGATATGCACCAATAGAAAGTTTTATTTTTAATGAAATTAATCTATCACGACTTAATAATTGGTTATTATCTAGAGCTCTGCCAGTTGAACGTGATGGATATGAAAATATTATTAAATCTTTAAATATAAAGAATAATAGAGATTTTTTGATTAATAATTTGGCATTATCACTTTCTGATCAGTATTGGCTTAGACCTAAAGGGGATGATTTAAAATGGAAAGATATTAATTTTATTAAAAATGATTATAATAGCATTGAATTTTCAAATGCTGTATTTGGTAAAGATAATAACCTTTCATTGTTAAACACAAATAAAACTTTTCATTTGAATATAAGTAAGGTTATTTCACCTAATGCAAGTCTTGGGGGAATGTTAAAAAAATTATGGTATCAAGAAAAAGGCGAAAACTATCTTTTAAAAGGAGCAAACTCAATTTATAATTTAGAACCTATAAATGAATGCTTGGCAACTAAAATTGGAAATATTATTGGGTTAAATTGTGTTCAGTATTCTTTAAAAGAGATAAAAGGTAAAAGAACTCAGCAATTGGTATCCGTATGTAAAGATATTGTTGGAGAAAATGAACACATTGTTTCAACGTATTCATTAATTCTAGGTTTTCCAGAAATAAAGATTGAGGATTATAGTAGCTATATTGAATTTGTTGAAGATGAACTAGATATTTTAAATGCAAGAGAACAAATTGAAAAAATGTTAATGCTTGATTATATTATGCTTAATGAAGATAGGCATCTTAATAATTTTGGAATATTAAGAGATAGTAACACATTAAAATGGATAAAAATATGTCCCGTTTATGATACCGGAAGATCAATGAATACAGCAATTGCTAAAGAATACTGGGATTTCAATGATGGTGAGCTTCGTTCTTTTACAGGTGAAGTAGTTAATACTGCTTATTTAGAAAATCTAATTTATACACCTATTACTGTAAGGATGATAAGTGAATTAAAAGAAATAAAAATATGGTATAAAAAAGCATTGCTTAAATATCAGGAGATACTAAGAATCGATAGAGAAATGATTAATCTACTTACAAATGGATATTTACAAAGAATTGAAAATTTTGAAAAAATGATGAAGAAAAAAGGATTATTGATTAAATGAGATTGTAAGATATATGATGAATAAATTTGATTAGGAATATTGTTTTATATAAAATAATATTATATTACACAAGCAACGAGCAGTGATTAATTACTGCTCGTTATTTAATAATTCTTTTGTTTTATTGATCAATTGTTTTAATTCAATTGGTAATTGAGCTTGGATTTTAGGATCTAAATAATAGATGGCTTTGCCTAATTGTTCAAATACAAGATGTTGATCATAAATAGGTCTAGGGTGATAAAAGTTTTTAACTGCCTGATGGCAAATTAAATCTTTGGGCTGCATTTTTTCAACTAAATGTAAACCGCTTATTGTTTTGATCCGACTTAGAGCAACATAAAGCTGACCACAATCGAAAGAGTGGGGAATGAGGTTTACTTGTTTATATGTTTGACCTTGGCTTTTATGAATAGTAATAGCATAAGCTAGTTTTAAGGGAATTTGGATAAAAGAACCGATTTTATTTTTCCTTACTTGATGGTGTTTAACACCATTAATAGTTACAGTTTCCACGATATAATTTTCAATCTTCCATTCATGATAGTCAAAAGTAATTATATTACCATTATGATCCATTTTAACCATGACCCACAGTTTATTTAAAGCAACAACAGTACCTAAAGAACCGTTTTGATAATTAACTAAATCAGGATCGTTAATTAATACCATTACTCGAGCACCTTGTTTTAATTCTAAGATATCAGCAGTTGGTTTATCAGAAGGTTTAACTTCACCAGTGATTGTAGCTTGATAAATAAATGATGGTGTATTTAATTTAGCCAGTTCATCATGATTGATTTTATTTACTACACCATTATATGCTGATAATGTGATACCGTTAGAAAATCTTGTTTTGTTTGCCTGTTGATTGAAATAATTAATTCCTTTAGGATTTCCTTCACGAATCATATTTAAATGTTCAATAAAATCATTATCATCCTGGCGCATTACGGTAGTTAGATTAATAGTTGTAAAGTTACATTCTTTCCATTTGGGTGATTCGAAGGCAA
>NZ_JAGHEW010000338.1 GCF_017889095.1 Thomasclavelia sp.
TAGTCAACATATTAACTACTGGTTAACTGATAATTGTTTTGGTGATTATTATACAAGAAATGGTTTAGATTATCGACAAAGAGAAATGATCACATTTTGTTTTTTAGCCGGACAAGGGGGCTGTGAACCACAATTATTGTCACATGTGGAAGCTAATTTTAGATTAGGTAATGACAAAGATTTTTTAATTAAAATAATTTCTCAGTGTATACCATTTATTGGATATCCAAGAAGTTTAAATGCTCTTCGTTGTGTTAAAGAAGTTGCGAAAAATAGAGAGGAGTAGATGAAAATGAAAGATGTAATGATCGTAACAGGTGCAGGACAAATTAGTATGGCGATTGCTAGAAGAATGGGTTATGGTAAAAAAATAATCATGGGTGATAAAAATATCGAAAATGCTAATGCAATTGCTAAAATAATGAATGAGGCGGGATTTGATGTTATTCCTTATCAAATGGATTTATCATCAAAAGAATCGATTTTAAAAATGATCGAAACCGCAAAAGAATATGGAAAAATAAAAATGTTAGTAAATGGGGCAGGGGTATCTCCAAGCCAGGCACCAATTGAAGCGATTTTAAAAGTTGATTTATATGGAACAGCAGTTTTATTAGAAGAAGTTGGTAAAGTAATCGAAGAAGGTGGGGTTGGTGTAACTATTTCTAGTCAGTCTGGTCATCGTATGAAACAATTAACTGCCAAAGAAGACGAACTGTTAGCTACTACTCCAGTAGATAAGTTATTATCATTAGATTTATTACAGCCAGCCAATATCAATGATACACTACATGCTTATCAGCTTGCGAAAAGATGTAATGAAAAAAGAGTTATGGCAGAAGCTGTTAAATGGGGTAAAAGAAAGGCGCGAATTAATTCAATTTCACCAGGTATCGTAGTAACTCCGCTAGCAATCGATGAATTCAACGGACCACGTGGTGATTTTTATAAAAATATGTTTGCTTCATGTCCAGCCGGTCGACCAGCAACCGCTGATGAAATTGCCAACGTGGCAGAATTACTAATGAGCGATAAAGGGGCTTTTATCACTGGAGCTGATTTTTTAATTGATGGCGGGGCAACAGCTTCATATTTCTATGGACCATTAAAGCCTCAAGAATAAAAGGAAGTAAAGATGAAAAAAGTAGTGATTATTTCTTCAAGTCCTAGAAGAAAAGGTAATAGTGAATTATTATGTGATCAGTTTGCTAGAGGAGCAAAGGAAGCTGGGCTAGAAGTAACTAAAATTAATTTAAATGACTATACATTGTATCCGTGTCTAGCTTGCAATTATTGTCGTAAACATGAAAATAACTGTTTTCAAAAAGATGATGCTAATTTTATTATTCAGCAGATGATCGATAGTGATGTCTGGCTGTTAGCTTCACCGGTTTATTTTTATAGTATAACTGCTCAGTTAAAATTATTGATTGATCGTTTTTATGCTCGTGAATATGAAATAAGGGAAAGTAATAAACGAAAAAAAGTTTATTATCTTTTTACTAGTGGGGTTCCTGATTTAACCAATCATCAAGGTGCTATTGAATCCATGCGTGGGTTTATTCAGGTACTTAGAACTATTGATGAAGGGGGAATTATTAACGGTGCTGGAGCATTTGATTTAAATGATGCCTTAAAACATCCTGCTTATTTACAGGCATATACTTTAGGAAAACAGATTAATGACTAATAGTAAAAAACATAAATATGGAGTCATATTTATGTTTTTTTTTAGAAAAATTATTTTAAACATTACGAAAATATTGATAAAGATTAGTATTGCTATTAAGCAGTTTTAAAATATTTTTATTACTGCTAATATCAACATGATGTTCTTGCAGTATTTTCATTATTGCTAAAATCTTAGTTTCATTACTGTAAACAAGTCGTAAATCAAAAGAATAAATATTACCATTATTTTGTTTGATTTTAATATAGAAATTATCTCCTAGTGTATTTAACGGACCATGAGTAGTTACTGGTTTGTAAATCAAAGCAACTTTTTCAATATCATGATAATATATTTTTTGATATATTTGATCATGATTGTTTTTTATTAAAGAAGTGAAAAATAATCTTATTGAATTTTTAAAAGACATTTTTCTAGTGATTTCAACATAGTCAGCTTTAAAGATCCAGTTTTCATCCATAGCTAAACTAATAGTAAGTCCAAGTAAAAGAACTAAGAAAAATAAATTAAATAAAACATATTTTCCTAGTGGAGAAAAACAAATCGCTATTTCTAAAAGAATCACCATAATTAAAAGAAAGATGGTCTTTTTTCGGTTGATCAAACTACCTAAAGATATTGATTTCATCATAAAAATCTCCTTTCTATTACTTCTTACACTTTAATTATATGCCTAAAGTTAGTAACTGTAAATATTTAAAAAATTTATTTATGAAGATATTTTTATATAGATATATTTAGTAAAATAATTATAATTATTTTTAGGAAGAAGGCGATAAAATGCAAGCAGGATATAATAATCAAGATTTAATAAATTATCGTATTTATAGTGAAAACAGATCTTTTTCAATGTTGAAATATCAATGTGATGAAGATACAGAAATAAAACCACATTGGCATAATAGTATTGAAATTATTTATGTTGTTACTGGTACGATCATTGTACAAGAAGAATTATCATCTTTTACCTTAAAAGAAAATGATATTATTTATATTGCCAGTAATCATGTTCATAGTTTTAAAATAAGTAAAGATAGTCATATTATTTCATTACAAATAAGTGCTATTTGGATCCATGAAATTATCCCAAAATTTTTATCTTATGATATTTTTCTTTGTTCATCGACATTAATGAGTTTATCAAAAAAAACTAATTATCAACATTTTATTCGAGAATTTCTGTTGTTAAAAGATATATTTTATAGTGATAATGAAGTAAAAGAAATCGGTATCAATGGATATATATTTTTATTGATATATCTAATGGGTACTTATTTTCAAGTGTCTTCAAAAGAAGTGAATGATTATAAATTTAAATATCAGCCACGAATTAAAAAAATATCCCGATTTGTAAATAATCATTATCAAGAAGATATAAAATTAGATGATCTGGCTGATGAATTAACAGTTTCTCCACAATATCTTTCTAAGATTTTTAAAAAGTATTATCGAATATCCTTTAAAGATTATTTAACCAAAATACGTTTAGAGCATGCTCTTTATAAAATGGCAAATTCTTCTTTAACATTATTGGAAATATCGCAAGAGTGCGGTTTTCCTAGCCAACATGCGTTTATCTATACATTTAAGCATTATTATCAAATGACACCAAGTCAATATAAGAAAAAATTTATGATTTAGAGATTATTCTCTAAATTTTTTTTGGTTAAAAAATCGACATAAATAAGTCTTTTAATAGAAAGATAAAATAACTTTTCAAAGATATAATATAAACCGTGATATCAATCAAGTACATGTACAAATATTAAATGAGGAGAAATAAAAAAATGAAATTATTTGATAAATTACAATCATTTTTGGAAAGATTTATTGGTCCAATTGCAACAAAACTGAATGAAAGTTTAATTGTAAAAGGATTATCTTCAGGAATGATGCGAACTATGCCAATTACTTTAGGGGTTGCTGCTTTTGCAATTTTAGTTAATTTACCAATTCAAGGGTGGTTAAATTTTTTAAATGATACACAATTAGCTGTAGTAATTCAAGAAGTAATCAATGTAACAATGTCAATGCTAGCTATTTATGTAGTGATTTCTGTATCATCTTGTTACAGTAAAGTTAAAGGTGAATCAGGATTAACAGCTGCGTTACTTTCTACTGGTGCATTTTTATGTTTGATGCCTCAAACAGTAGAAGGAAAAGAGGGGATAATTTCAGCTTTGCAAACAAGTTATTTGGGAAGTAATGGGATTTTTGTTGCAATGTTAACAGCGTTATTGGTTACTGGTTTATATTGCTGGTTATGCAAAAAGAATATTACTTTAAAATTACCAAGTAGTGTGCCACCAATGGTGTCACAATCAATGTCACCAACTTTTGTTGCTATGATTATATTCACAGTTGTCTTAGTAGTAAAATATTTATTCTATTTATCACCTTATGGTAATGTGTTTGATATGTTAAATAACACGATTACTCAGCCAATTTTAAATGTCGGAGGTTCTCCGCTAGCATTAATTGGATTATATACCTTTACTAACATATTATGGTTCTTTGGTATTCATCCATCACCAATCGTTAGTGTTTATACACCAGTTTTAATTACTTGTATGACTGCTAATGTTGAAGCTTTTATGGCGGGAACAGCTTCTGCCAATTTACCACATTTAGTTTTCATGGTGGTTTTCATTACAATGAATATGGGCGGTAATGGTAATACCATTGGACTAGCTATTGCAATGGCTAAAGCTAAATCAGAAAGATTTAAAGCAATGTTTAAATTATCATTTGTTCCATGTTTATTCAATATTAATGAACCAATGGTCTTTGGAGTACCATTAATGTTAAATCCAATATTCTTTATTCCAATGGCTTTAACTACACCAATTACTGGAGGAATAGCTTATTTACTTGCTATGTTAGGATTTGGAAACAGCTTTAATCCAACTGTTTCATCACCTTGGATCATGCCGGCACCAATTACAGGATTATTAGAAGGTGGTATCATGTTAATGATCGTACCATTAGTATGTATTCTTGCTAATATCATCTTATATTACCCATTCTTTAAAATTGCTGATAATCAGGCTTTAAAAGAAGAGGCAAAAGGAGAACAAATGTAATGAATCATGGTTTTCCGGAAAATTTTTTATGGGGTGGGGCAACTGCTGCCAATCAGATTGAAGGTGCCTATGATCAAGATGGTAAAGGACTTAGCTGCAGTGATGTTTTAAAAGCTGGAAATGCCAAATCATTAAGAGAATTAACCTATACGTATCAAGGGGAAAAATATTCTAAATGTATTTTTATGCTCGATGATTTTCCTAAAGATGCCAAAATAGAAATAGATGAAAATGAATATTATCCTAATCATAATGCGATTGATTTTTATCATCATTATCAAGAGGATATTAAATTATTTGCAAAATTAGGATTTAAATGTTTTAGAATGTCAATTGCCTGGTCAAGAATTTTTCCTAATGGTGATGATCAAGAACCAAACGAAGCTGGATTACAATTTTATGACAATGTTTTTGATGAATTATTAAAATATAATATTGAGCCAGTTGTCACCTTATCACATTATGAATCACCACTAGCTTTGACCAATAAATGGAATGCTTGGGCTGATCCAAGAATGATTGACTGCTTTGTTAAATATGCCAAAGTATGTTTTGACCGCTATCATCAAAAAGTAAAATACTGGATAACTTTTAATGAGATAAATACTTTAATATACGGCGGTTATTTAGAAGCTGGGGTAGCAAGCAATGATCCACAAGTTCTTGAACAAGCTGCTTATCATCAATTTATTGCTAGTGCTAAAGCAGTAAAATATGGACATGTACTAAACTCTTCCCTTAAAATAGGATGTATGCTTGCATATACCCCAAGCTATCCTTATAGCTGTAATCCAAATGATTATCTAGGTAATCTTAAATTGATGAATAAATTTCATTTCTTTAGTGATGTAATGATCAGAGGATATTATCCAGCATCTAAAATTAAAGAATTACAATCAAAACAAATATCTTTAAAAAGAATTAAAGATGATAAATTAATATTACAAGCTGGTAAGACTGATTTTATTGGAATTAGTTATTATAATTCATCGGTTTATGCTAGCGCTGATGATTTAGAAACAACCCAGGGAAATATGTCACAAAGTGTAAAAAACCCTTATTTACAGGTAAGTGACTGGGGTTGGCAAATTGATGCTGTCGGATTAAGGATTGCTTTAAATCAGCTTTATGACCGTTATCAAAAACCAATCTTTGTAGTTGAAAACGGATTAGGAGCAGTAGATGAATTAATTGATGGTTCGATTCATGATCAATACCGAATTGACTATTTAAAAGAACATATCATTCAAATGAAAAAAGCAATTGAAGAGGATGGAGTTGAAGTTATGGGTTATACTTCATGGGGATGTATTGATTTAATTTCAGCATCATCAGGTGAAATGAAAAAAAGATATGGCTTTATATATGTTGATTTAGATGATCAAGGTAAAGGTACTAATAAAAGATATCTAAAAGATAGTTTTTACTGGTATCAAAAGGTTATTGCCACTAATGGAGAAGTCTTATAAAAAGAATTGCTTACAAGAGCAATTCTTTTATACTTTTTAGCTATCATCAACAATTCATAATAAGTATTTTTGCAATGATAAAAAATATTGTATCATAAAATTGGAGGTTGAAAATGAAAAAAATATTTATTTTAGGATTGCTTACATTATTAATTGTTGGCTGCGCTACTAGTAAAGAAGATGTCAGTAAAACAGAAAATAAAAAACAAGATACTATTGAAGATAGTCAATTACAGATCCAGGTAAGTGATAATGAACATACGATTATTTTTCAATTAAATAATAGCCAGGCAGCAAAAGATTTATATGATCAATTACCTCTTACATTAGAAGTATCTGATTATAGTACTAACGAAAAAATATTCTATCCCCCTAGTAAATTAGATACCGGTGATGGAATTGAAGCTAATGCTAAACTAGGAACGCTAGCATATTATGAACCTTGGCAAGATGTTGTAATGTTTTATGATGATTTTGGAAAGGGTAATCAGCTATACGAATTAGGGCAGGCTATTTCTGGTAGGGAAGATATTCAAAATTTATCTGGAATAATTGAAATAACTGTGATTAAGTAAAAAATATTATGAGTGTTCATAATATTTTTTTATAAAAAACTGTTTAAATAACAGTTACAAAGAACCAATGTTAATAATTTAGACTTAATAGATGATAACATAATATGTATTACTGGAAAGACAATTATTTATTTAACAACCCCAAAAATAGATACTTCAAAGCGTTTGATACCTATTGACAGTGAATGTAAAAAAGCATTAACTTGGATAAAAGATATCATACCATTTTTAATCGATAAGTTAAGTATGCATAAATTTAAACATACATTTACTGCTGGATGTCTGGATAAAGATATTAGTACATGAGTAATTCAAACTATTTTAGGTCATAGTGATGATAAGATACCTCAAATATACGCTCATGTTATAGATCTTAAAATATTTAATGAATTTGATAAATAATAAAATGGGTTAAAGTTAAAACTAAAATTTCTTGAATCTCTTATATAAAATCGATAAATTCTTCTAAACCCTTTATATATCAACATAAAAAACTGTATATATAATATATTGACAGTAATAACAATATTAGTTATACTGTATATGTAAGATATATACAGTATATTATGTTACGAGGTGAATATTCATGGAAATTATTTTAAGTAATTCGAGTTCAAAACCGATTTACCAACAAATCACAATTCAAATAAAAGAGATGATCATGAAAGGTGAGTTGAAACAAAATGATCCTTTACCATCAATGCGCAAGTTGGCTAAGGATCTGCATGTAAGTATCATTACCACCCAACGAGCTTATGAAGAATTAGCTAAAGACGGCTTTATTGTTATCGTACCAGCTAAAGGGGCATTTGTATCGTTACAAAATCAAGATTTTATTTTGGAGGAAAATCGTCGGCGCATTGAAACAATGATCATTGATGCTTGTGAGCTAGCTAAACAAAGTGGGATCACATTAGAACAGTTAATGCAAACACTTGAGCTGATTTATAAGGAGATGTAATTATGACATACGCTATTGAAATTAAAAACTTATCAAAAGACTATCAGGACTTTAGTTTAAAAAATATTAATTTTAATCTTCCAACGGGAACGATCATGGGATTAATTGGTGAAAATGGAGCCGGTAAATCAACATTGATTAATTCGATATTAGGAATTGTTGCTTGTGATTATGATGAATTAAAATATTTTGATTTAGATTATCAGCGTCATGAAAAACAAATCAAGGAACAAATTGCCGTTATCTTTGATGGGACCCATTATAATTTAGAATTTACACCAAAGCTGATTGGCAAGATTTTAAGTAAAACATATCGTGACTGGGATATGGAAACTTATTATCAATATTTACAACGTTTTGATTTGCCAATTAATAAAAAACTAAAAAAATATTCACGCGGGATGAAAATGAAACTAGAGTTTGCGATTGCTTTTTCTCATCAAGCAAAATTATTGATTTTAGATGAAGCAACAAGTGGCTTAGATCCCATTGCCCGTGATGAAATTTTATCGTTAATTCGTGAATTTACTGAAGATGAAGAACATACCGTTTTAATTTCTTCACATATCACTAGTGATTTAGATAAAATTGCTGATTATATTGCCTATATCCATCAAGGTAAACTGGTATTTATTAAATCGTATGAAGAGATTAATGAAGAATATGGAATTATTAATGGTAATCAAGAATTGTTTACAACTTTAAATCAAGAAGATATTGTTTCGTATATCAAAGAACCTTATAGCTATTCAATTCTAGTAAAAAATCGTCATGAAATTTTAAGTGTTTTTACTGATTTAGAAATCAAACGACCTTCAGTTGAAGAATTAATGTTGTTTTATGTAAAAGGGGTGAAATAAGATGCAAGGAATCATGATCAAAGAATTATATGAGTGTTGCTGTATTAAGAAAAATTTAATCAGTTTAATAGTTAATCTTGTCTTCTTGCTGGCAATTATTATTGCTCTTAAAAATTTGTATGGCTGTATCTTGGTAATTGGGATAACTTTACCAATGATGGGAATAAGTGTATTTCAATCAGCGATTGAACAAGATGAAATCTCAAAATATGATCAAATTTTATTAACGTTTCCAATTACTGTATCGCAAATTATCAAAGCGAAAATGATGACAACATTTTTATTTACCGTTGTTATTAATGTTGTTGTTTCTCTTCCGGTTACATTATTATATGTATTAGGCTATCAGGCTGTTTCTTTAAAAATGGGTATTTTAATATTTGTTTTAGGGTTTATTGCTGCTTTGATTTTTAATGCTGTTACTACCATTGGTTTTTTATGGTTAGGCAATAGTAAAGGGGCTATCATGTATATTATTATGGTTTCTTTGATTGCTATTGGTTATATAATTTTTAATTTTAATTTTGATATTAAAACAATTTTAACAAGCAACACTAGTTTAATTATAATAGTTATGATGTTAGTAGCATTAATTTTAACTGTAATTAGTTATTTTATTAGTATTAAAATATATCAATCAAAACACTCTTAAATACTGATATTGTAATAAGAGGCTGTAACGAAATAGAAATTATCTATTTCGTTACAGTCTTTTTATTATCTATAATAAATTAATAATGATAATTTAGACTGTTAATTTTAAAATCAACGAATATACTAATCTTAGAAATTTTTCCCATTATTATAGTCATGGTGAAAATTGTATAAAAATTAGTTATTTGATAATTTTTTATGATCAAATAAATCTTTAAATTATTTTTTATTATTTAATTTAAACTTTGAACTTAGAAATGTTCTCTAACATTAAAGTCATGGCGTTAATGGATAATTAGTAGATTTTTGCAATGAATCATATATAATATAATCAAAAGATTAATTATCAATAGGGGTGGTAAAGATGAATTTTGAAAATAAAGTAGTTGTTGTAACTGGTGGTGCTAAAGGAATTGGAAAAGCAATTGTGGAAGCCTTTAAACAGGAAAAAGCTCATGTTTGTTTGATTGATATTGAAGAA
>NZ_JAGHEW010000339.1 GCF_017889095.1 Thomasclavelia sp.
ATGTCATGATGTGCATGTATATGTATTATTTATTATTTTAGTTATTATCGGAATCTATTGTATTTAAAAAGGAGGCGAGTAAAATGGCATGCCAAGATAATTCTTTTACATTAGTACTAGTATTATTTATTTTATTAGTTATTATTTGTAATATGTGCTAATTGAACTATACGAATTAACTTTTTAGTTAATTCGTAAGTTCATTTTATATATAAAATACAATAGCTACAAAATGGAGAATAGATGCCAGAGAAATGAAAATATGCCATATAACGTGATTATATGGGATTTTTTTATTAGCGTAGAAAAAAGCACCAATCGAATATAAAATCCCGCCACTTGCAATTAATAAAATAAAAGTAGTAGAAGAATTTTTAATTAATGAAGGTAAAAATAAAACAACGGTCCAGCCCATGACTAAATAGATTGTTAAAGATAGTTTTGGCAGACTTTTAATTGAAATTGATTTATACAAAATTCCGACAAGAACCATTACCCATTGAATGATTAAAATAATGATACCTTGATAGCCTTTAATTAAACAAAGAGCAGCAGGTGTATAACTTCCGGCAATCGCAAAGTAAATAAATATATGATCTAAAATTCTAAAAACCTGCTTATGTGGACTATCATGTTTCATTGCATGATATAATGTTGATACTAAAAACATTAAAAATATACAAATCATAAACACACTTACGCCAAAAGACTGGATAACTCCGCCTTTAATATAACTATAAACAGCACAAACCGGTATCAAAAGTAATGTAACAAACGACATTACACCATGTGTAATACAATTAAATAATTCTTCTTTAAAATACGGCGGAAAAATTCGCTTGATTTTTTTTGAAATCTCATTATTAACTTTGTCCATAATATCACCCACAGCTACTATAATATAATTTTATTTGAATTTCAAATAAAAACGATGCTTTATTAGCATCATTTTAAATAAGATATTTTTTATGATAACGATCTTTGTAAACTTGAATAGCAACTTTGATAGTTACTAAAAGCGGCATGGCAATAAGCATTCCCCAAATACCAAATAAAGACGATCCTGATAAGATACCAAATAATACCCACATGATACCTAAATCGATTTTTGAAGAATAGATTTTAGGAGTAATAATATATGAGGTCACAATTGACTGAATAAAAATCAAAAAGCAAAGAAAGACAATTGTTGAAGTTCCCATTCCTAAACAAGTAATCAATCCTAAACAGTTTGCTGCAATTGGACCAACATACGGAATAATAGAACTAACTCCGGAAATACAGCCTAAAATCAGCCAGTTAGGTTGACCAACAAGTACATACATTACCATAGTTGTAAGCCCTTGAGCGATTGCTCCAATAAAGAAGGCCTTGACGTATTGATTTAAAGAAAGATCAATTTCTCTTAGATATATTGGTAAACGAGCATCAAGCTTAGTAACAATATTTTTAATATAATTACGAATATTATTGAAATTACCAGACATGTAGATTGCTAAGATCGTATAGATCAAAAAATTACTAGTATTGATCAATGCTTGATTTAAAACATCGATTGTTGTATCTAAAACCGCAGAACCATTAAAAAATTTAGTGACACTATTTTCAATATAGATAGTTAATGAAGAAATATCATAATTGAAATTCTTCTTCACAAAACCACCAATTTCATGAAGCCCCGAATAAAAAGCTGGGAATAATTCTGTGATACTTTTAGAAATTAATGGAATAGCCAGTGAAATTAATAAAGTTAAGATCGCAAAAGCTGCTAAATAAACCATTAAAACTGCGATTCCTCGTTTTACCACGTATTTTTCAATATAATTAATTAATGGATTTAAAACATAGGCAAAAGCAAAACCTATTATAAAAGGTTTAGTAACTAGCCAAATTGTTGATAAAACACCATACCATAAATCATTAGTTGACATAAATAGAAGGATGATTACTAATACAATCATTAAATTCAATAAAGTATGGGTGATTTTTTTTGAAGAAATTATTTTAAATAATTCTTTAAGAAATTCCATTTTCACACCCCCGTTTAATATAAATATACCACATTTTGGTTATAATATAAATTGAATTAGATTTCTATTTTAGAAATGAGTATAATATTTTATTGTTAATATTTATCATTTTATTTGTTTTTTATCAATGAATCTAGTAGAATTAATGAAGATAGAAAGGGGCTAAAGTATGTCAATTTTAAAAATAGAAAATTTACATGTAAGTATAGATGAAAAAGAAATATTAAAAGGAATTGATTTAGTTATCAATACTGGTGAGATTCATGCTATTATGGGACCAAATGGAAATGGGAAGTCAACCCTTTTATCAACAATCATGGGGCATCCTAAATATAAGGTCACCAAAGGAAGCATTTATTTAGATGATCAGGATGTATTAAAAATGAGCGTTGATGAGCGTAGTCGAGCTGGATTATTTTTAGGAATGCAATATCCTCAGGAAATTCCTGGTGTTAAAACATCAGATTTTTTAAGAGCAGCAGTTAATGCGCATCAAGAAAAACCAGTTTCATTATTCAAGTTTATTAGAATGTTAGATAAAAATATAGATGAGTTAAAAATGAATGAAAATTTAGCTCATCGTTATTTGAACGAAGGTTTCTCTGGTGGAGAAAAAAAGCGTAATGAAATATTACAAATGAAACTGTTACAACCTAAATTTGCTTTATTAGATGAAATTGATTCGGGATTAGATATTGATGCTTTAAGAATTGTAGGAAAAGCTATCAATGATATGAAAAACGAAAATTTTGGATGTGTGATGGTATCACATTATGAACGTTTATTTGAATTAGTACCACCAAGCCATGTTCATGTAATCGTTGATGGAAAAGTTATTTTAAGTGGTGGTAAAGAAGTTATTGAAAAAATTGATCAAGAAGGATATGAATGGGTAAAAAAATTAGGAGTAACAATTGCAGGCGAAGAAGAAAAACAGCCAATTTTACTTGAAAGTTGTGCCAATAATGAAAGAATTAAATCTAAATAATGGAAAAAATTTCAACTGTAAATAATTATTTAGTATTTCATAATGGCACAATTGAAAACCAAATTTGTAATGAAGATATTTTAATCAATGGCAATAATGTCGTTGTAAATCAAGCAACATCATTACAAATTATCTATCTAATTGATCAAGATGGTGAATATCAGTTTAATTTAGAATTAAATGGAAAATTAGAACTGATAGAATTTTATGATATTAAAGCAGCAAGTACATTGAATAAAAAAATTGATGTTGCTAGAAATGCTGAGATATTGCGTTATAGTGATAATCAAAGTATGGAAAACTGTAAAGCTAATTTATTAGAAGAAATCAATGTTGCAAGAAATGCACATGTGAAAGTAGCTTATGTAGAGTTATCAAATAGTGACATTGAAATGAATATTGATTATAAATTACAAGAAAATGATGCAAATGTTGCTTTAAGATTAGCTTCACTTGCTAAAAAAACAGAAAAAAAACATCTTACCTTATCAATAACCCACCTAGCACCTTATACCATTGGAATAATGGATAATTATGGTGTGGTTAAAGATAATGCAAGTTTAGTCATTGATGGAATTGGAACAATTAAAAAAGGTAATCATCAATCTAATAGTCATCAAGCAAATAAGATCATTGTTTTTGATGAAAAGTGCAATGCTAAAGCTAATCCGTATTTATACATTGATGAATACGACGTAAAAGCCAGTCATGGTGCTAGTGTTGGTAAAATAGATGAAAATCATCTCTATTATTTACAATCTAGAGGATTAAGCCGTGATGCTTCGTTGCATTTAGTGACTTATGGTTACTTCATTCCAGTTTTAGAATATATTGAAAATGATGAATTAAAAGAAAAGTTTAATCAAATTTTAAAAGAGAAGGTGGCTTTTTAATGCTCGATGTAAAAAAAATTCGTTGTGATTTCCCAATGCTTAATGGAACTAAGATGCATGGAAAACCACTAATATATTTTGATAATGGGGCAACTACACTAAAACCGCAGTGTGTAATTGATGCAGTATGTGATTATTTAACTAATTATTCAGGTAATGCTCATCGAGGTGATTATGACTTATCTCATGATGTTGATACTAAATTTGAATATACACGTGATTTAGTTGCTAAACTAATTAATTGTAATCGTAAAGAAGTAGTTTATACATACGGCTCTACTGATAGTTTAAATCTAGTTGCTTTTGGTTATGGAGCCAGCCATTTACAAGCAGGAGATGAAATTTTAATAACTGTTGCTGAACATGCATCAAATACTTTACCTTGGTTTGAATTATGTAATGAACTTGGCTGTAACGTTAAATATATTGATCTAGATGATAAAGGAAGATTAACTGTTGAAAATGTAGAAAAAGCAATTAGCGATAAAACTAAGATCATTGCTATTGCTCAAGTTACTAATGTTTTAGGATTTGATAGTCCAGTTAAGGAGATTTGTAAAATAGCTCATCGTCATGGTATTGTTGTTTGTGTTGATGGAGCTCAAAGTATTCCCCATCAAAAAGTCGATGTCAAAGATTTAGATGTTGATTTTCTAGCTTTTTCTGGTCATAAAATGTGTGGGCCAACTGGAGTTGGAATTTTATATGGAAAATACGATTTATTGCAGGAAACTAATCCAACAAGATTAGGTGGTGGCAGCAATTCTCGTTATAATAGTTGTGGTTCAGTAAAACTAAAAAATGCGCCGACTAAATTTGAAGCGGGAACACCTAATATTGAAGGAGTAATTGGGCTAGGAGCAGCAATTGAATATTTACTAGAAATTGGCATGGTTAATATTCATGAACAAGAATTAAAGTTACGTCGTTATGCGATTGAAAAGATGAAAAAATTAGAAAATTTAGAAATCTATAATCCAGATGGTCAAGGAGCAATTGCTTTCAATATTAAAGGGGTTTTTTCTCAAGATGCTGCTTCATTATTTAACACTTATGGTATTGCCGTAAGAGCAGGACAGCATTGCGCTAAGATCCTTGATGAATTTTTGGATGTTAGTCAGACTTTACGAGTATCATTTTATTTTTATAACACAACTGAAGAAATTGATCAGTTTATTGAAGTATGTAAGAAAGGAGATGATTTTTTAGATGCCTTCTTTGGATAGTATGATGATGCGTGAGATTATTATGGATCACTATGAAAATCCACGTAATCATGGTTTGGTAGAAGATAAAAATTATTGTAGTGTAAACATGGATTCTGAAACTTGCATTGATAATATTGATGTTCAGGCATTAATAGAAGATGGGGTAATTAAAGATATTCGTTTTGATGGTGAAGCTTGTGCTATCTGTACTGCCAGTACTTCAATCATGACAGAACTTTTAATCGGAAAAACAATTGAAGAAGCTAATGAAATCATTGAAAATTATTATAACATGATTTATGAAAAAGATTATGATCCCGAGATTCTTGAAGAAGCAATTGCTTTTATGAATACTCATCGCCAGGCAAATCGAATTAAATGTGCAACTTTAGGATGGACTGGTATTAAACAGATCATCGATAAAGAATAGGAGGAATTATATGGATGATATAAAAAAAGAAATTCCTGATCAAGAGTATGCTTATGGATTTAATGATGGTGATGTTTCGGTCTTTAAAACACCAAAAGGTTTAAATGAAGATATTATTAGAGAGATTTCCCAAATTAAAGGGGAACCAGAATGGATGCTTGAATACCGTTTGAAATCATATCGGTGTTTTTTGGAAAAACCAATGCCAACTTGGGGTGTTGATTTAAGTCGGGTTAATTTTGATGAATATACATATTATATTCGTCCTAGTGATAAACAAACTAATAATTGGGAAGAAGTACCGGAAACAATTAAAGACACTTTTCAAAAATTAGGTATTCCTGAAGCTGAACAAAAATTTTTATCAGGGGTTAGTACTCAATATGAATCGGAAGTCGTTTATCATAATATGTTAAAAGAAGTTCGTGAAAAAGGAGTAATTTTCTTAGATATCGATAGCGGGCTTAGAGAATATCCAGAAATATTTAAAAAATATTTTGATACAGTAATCCCTTATAATGATAACAAATTTTCTGCTTTAAATGGAGCAGTCTGGTCTGGCGGATCATTTATTTATGTACCACCAGGAGTTAAGCTAGATAAACCGTTGCAGTCATATTTTCGTATTAATGCTGAGCGAATGGCTCAATTTGAAAGGACATTGATTATTGTTGATAAAGGTGCAGATATTCATTATGTAGAAGGGTGTACAGCACCAAGTTACTCTAAAGATTCATTGCATGCTGGAGTTGTTGAAATTATTGTTGGTGAAGGGGCTAAGTGTCGTTATACGACAATTCAAAACTGGTCTGATAATATTTTAAACTTAGTAACTCAAAGAGCTAAAGTTTATAAAAATGGATCAATGGAGTGAGTCGATGGTAATATTGGTAGTGCAATTACGATGAAATACCCTACTTGTGTTTTGATGGAAGAAGGAGCTAAAGGTTCTTGTATTACGATTGCAGTAGCTAGAGAAAATCAAATCATGGATTCTGGTTCTAAGATGATTCATTTAGCACCAAATACATCAAGCAGTATTGTTTCTAAATCAGTATCGCGTAATGGCGGTAAAGTAAATTACCGCGGTATGGTACAACATGGTAAAAATGCTTATAATTCAAAAAGTAAAGTTGAATGCGATACATTGATTTTAGATGAACTTTCAACTAGTGATACAGTTCCGGTTAACTGGATGAAAAATAATGATTCGATCATTGAACATGAAGCAACTGTTTCTAAAATTTCTGAAGAACAACTATTTTATTTAATGAGCCGCGGTTTAACGAAAGAGCAAGCTATGGATATGATCATAATGGGCTTTATTGAACCATTCTCTCGCGAATTACCAATGGAATATGCTGTTGAATTAAACCGTCTGATTAAACTGGATTTTGGAGACCAGGGAATTGGATAAAGCAGAGCTTAGAAAACAAATGATCAAAGCACGATTAGATTTAGACAGTATTACATATACTGCTAAATCTAATTTTATTATCAATAAATTAAAGTCAAATCCTGCTTTTATTAAGGCTAAAACAATTGGTATTTATGTTTCTTTTAATCAGGAAGTTGATACTATTGCTTTAATTACTGAGATGCTGGGGAAAAAGAATATCTGTGTTCCTAAAATTGAAGGTAAGGAAATGAATTTTTATTTAATTGATTCTTTGCAAGAATTGAAGGCTAATCGTATGGGTATTCTAGAGCCTGACAATAAAAAACTTGTTTTAAATGATCAAATTGATTTAATGATTGTTCCACTAGTTGGTTATGATAAAAATAATAATCGTTTAGGGTATGGTGGCGGTTATTATGATCGCTATTTAAAAAACTATAACCAGACAACGATTGGACTGGCTTTTAGTTTTCAAATGGTTGATTGTTTACCAGTAGAACCTTTTGATTTACCAATTGATGTAATTATTAATGAAAAATATGATTGATTTTGATATAATATTAAATATAGTTATTTTTAACTAAGGTAAATAAAAAGTAGGGTGGAATTATGTCAAGAGAAAAGAGTTTAATCAAGAATACATTAATTATGGCAGTTGGTACATTTTTACCAAGAATCATTAATTTACTTACAACACCAATAATTAATGGGAGTACAACAGCAGGGCAATATGGACAAATTGATTTAGTTACTTCTACAATTTTAAGTTTTATTGTCCCATTATGTACATTACAATTAGAACAGGCATTATTTAGATTTTTAGTTGATGCAAAGTCTTTAAAGGAGCAAAAACAGACAATTACTAATGGTTATTTAATTATTTTCTTGATGATGTTAATTGCGGGGATAGTTTGCTGGTTCGTTCCTATTGATATGTTTGAAGGCAGTTTAAAGTTCTTCATTATTGGATATATATGGATTGAAATTATTGCAACTACTTCAAGGTTTGTCCTTCGGGCTTTTTCTAAATATAAAGAGTATTCGATTTTAGCGGCATTAGTTGTGGTTGTTAATTTTATTATTGTAGCGATATGTTTATTATATTTAAAGACAGGTTATATTGGAGTTTTAATTGCTTTGATTGCTGCTGATGTAATTGGTTTTTTATATGTTCTATGTGTATGTAATATCTTTAAATATTTTAGTTTTAAATATATTGAAGCTGAATATGCAATCAAAATGTTAAATTATGCTTTACCATTTATTCCTAATCAAGTATCTTGGTATATTAACCAGTTATCAGATCGCTGGATCATTAATATCTTTTTAGGAGCAAGTTCTAATGGGGTATATGCTTTAGCTAATAAAATACCTTCTATTGTTACCATTTTGTATCCGGCATTTAATCTAGCCTGGACTGATTCAGCAACTAGAAGTGTTAACGATCCTGATAGTGCTATCTATTATAATCGGATGTTTAAAATGCTTTATTGTATTGTATCAGCCGGAACAGTTTTGTTATTAGCTGTATCACCATTTATTTTTATGGTTTTGTGTCAAAATGAATCTTTACAGATTGCCTTTATGTATACACCTACTTTAATTTTAGCAATGTATTTTTATTGCTTTTCGCAGTTTTTTGGTAGTATTTATGTAGCTGTAAAAAGTGCTAAGAATATGGCGATAACAACAACAGCAGCAGCTATTATTAATATTGTAATTAATGTTGCATGTATTAATTTAATTGGCGTTCAGGCAGCGGTTATTTCGACTTTGATTGCAAATTTATTTTTAGCTGGATATCGGCTTATTGATTTAAATCGGCATTATTGTCGTTTAAAGATTAATAAGCGATTAACTACGCTAACAATTGTTGTTTTTATTATTTCTATGCTTCTAGCCTGGTCAGGTGATATGAAACTATGGATTGCCAATATTGTTTTTGCTACTATTTTTGCTTATTTTATTTCTGGAGATATTTTTATTAAAATGATTCGTTCGTTTATTAAAAAGAAATAATTTAGAATGTTGAAATTTAATTATTTAAACGATAGTTAAATTTTAACATTTTTTTTATTTGGATTTATATATAGTGTAGATAAGGAGGGCACGATGGAAACTTATCAAAAGACAATTAATCAAATCCAATATGAATTAAATGTATCGAATCAAGGGCTTGATCAAGATGAAATTGAAACTAGAATTGAAAAATATGGGAAAAATGAGATAATTGCCCAAAAAGAACCAGGAATTGTTGTTGTTTTTTTTAATCAGTTTAAAGATATCTTAGTAATTATTTTAATTGTTGCAGCTTTGATTTCAGCTTTTACAGGTGAATTAGAAAGCACCTTGGTAATTATCGCTGTAGTAACTTTAAATGCAGTTTTAGGAACGGTTCAAACAATTAAAGCTCGCAGGTCGCTTGATAGTTTAAAAGAACTATCAATTCCTAAAGTAAAAGTTATTCGTTCTAATAAAAAAATGGAAATATCAGCCGATGAACTTACCGTTGGTGATTTAGTATTAATTGAAGCTGGAGATATTGTTGCTGGCGATGGTCGCTTAAAAGAGGCTAATAATTTACAAATTAACGAAAGTGCTTTGACGGGAGAATCAGTAAGTGTTGAAAAACAGTTATTGCCAATTAATCATAAATGTACAATTGGCGATATGAATAATATGGTTTTTTCAGGCAGTTTAGTAAGTCATGGAACTGGCAGTTATATAGTAACAGCGGTTGGTATGGAAACTCAAATGGGTAAAATTGCAACAATGTTAAATGAGGCCAAACAGCGTTTAACACCGCTACAAAAATCATTAGATGAGTTTTCAATCAGATTATCGATTGGCATTATTTTGATTTGTATCATAGTATTAATAATGGATATCTTTTTTGCTAAAGAACAGCTTTTAGATGCTTTGATGGTTGCGGTAGCTTTAGCTGTGGCTGCTATTCCAGAAGCACTGGGGTCAATTGTAACAATTGTTTTATCAATTTCAACCCAGAAGATGGTTAAAGAAAATGCTATCATCAAAGATTTAAATGCAGTTGAAAGTTTAGGCTGTGTATCGGTTATTTGTTGTGATAAAACCGGAACTTTGACCCAAAATAAAATGACTGCGGTTGATATTTATACTTGCAATCAAGAATATCAAATTGATCAGCTGGATCATCGCAAGTATAATCATCAAGTCTTATTAAAATCGTTTGCTTTGTGTAATAATGCTACTGTTTCTAACGATGATAGTATCGGTGATCCTACTGAGATTGCTTTATTACAAATTTATCAGGATTATTGTTTTACTCATCAATTTGCTTTACAAACTAAACGAATATTAGAATTGCCCTTTGACTCATCACGTAAATTGATGAGTGTAACGTCAAATAATCATTTATATACTAAAGGAGCACCAGAAGTACTGCTTAATCGTTGTAAGACTTTTTTAAATGATGGCTATAAAGAGTTATTAACGAAGCAGGATAAAAAAAGAATTCTACAAAAAAACGAAATATTTGCTAGTCAGGGGAAACGGGTTTTAGCTTTTGCCTATAAAAAATTTTATCGAAATACTCTTACATTAAGTGATGAATATGATCTAGTTTTTATTGGTTTAGTTTCCTTGATTGATCCTCCAAGACTGGAAACATTGCCAGCCGTCAAAGAATGCATAAAAGCCGGAATTAAGCCAATTATGATCACCGGCGATCATGCTACTACTGCCTGCAGTATTGCCAATACAATTGGTATTTTTAAACCCGGCGATCGCTGTTTGGAAGGAAAACAGTTAGATCGCATGTCTGATTATCAATTGTATACTTATTTGCCGCAAATATCAGTTTATGCCAGAGTAGCTCCTGAACATAAGATTAGAATTGTTAAAGCATGGCAAAAAAATGGAGCAGTGGTAGCGATGACGGGTGACGGCGTCAATGATGCTCCGGCTTTAAAACAAAGTGATGTAGGCGTAGCGATGGGAATCACGGGTAGTGAAGTGGCTAAAGATGGTGCTAGTATGATTCTTACTGATGATAATTTTGCCACTATTGTTAAAGCCATCATGACCGGGCGAATCGTTTATACTAATATTAAAAATGCAATCATTTATTTATTATCAGGTAATTTATCAGCGATTATCTGTGTTTTAATTACTTCTTTTTTCATTTTACCAACACCATTTTTACCAGTTCATTTATT
Source organism: Thomasclavelia sp. (assembly GCF_017889095.1). Taxonomy (GTDB): domain Bacteria; phylum Bacillota_I; class Bacilli_A; order Erysipelotrichales; family Coprobacillaceae; genus Thomasclavelia. The sequence goes on from NZ_JAGHEW010000339.1 coordinate 11,145, forward strand.
GTTTATTAATTTAATTACTGATTCTCTTCCGGCAATTGCTATTGGTATGGAAAAAGGGAATGACGAAATATTACAACAAAGACCACGAAATGTAAATGAATCGCTGTTAAATCTAAAAACAGTGACGCAAATTATTTTTGAAGGAATTATTATTAGTATCTTTACGATGCTGGCTTATTTTATGGGGTTAAGAGTCAATGAACTTACTGCTTCATCGATGGCTTTTGGAACTCTTTGTTTAGCTAGATTATGTCATGGTTTTAACTGTCGAAGTGATTTACCACTAATTAAATTGCCGTTGAATTATTTTAGTATTGCAGCTTTTTTGGCAGGTTTTTTATTACTGCTTTGGATATTGATATCACCGAATTTTCATAGCGTATTTTCAATTAGTGAACTGTCGTTAAAACAATTGGCGTTGATTTTTATTTTGGCAACCTTGCCAAGTGTCATCATTCAAATTAATAAGTTGATCAACTCTAAGCATAATTTATAAGTTGAGTAAATATAATATATTGGTGATTAAATGAAAAAGCGATATTTCGTAATTCTAATAATAATTATTATAGCAATTTTAATTCAGTTAATTTGTTTAAATATAACACCGGCATTACAAAGTATCGCTACTAAAGAAGTAAATCGTTTTTGTCAAATGGTAATTAATAATACACCATTTCCAGTAGAATTAAAACATGATGATTTAATTCAAATTAATCGTAATAATGATGAAATTGCTTCAATTAATTTCAATACTAACTATGCCTCTAGCATTGGTGCCATGCTGGTAAATCAGCTTGAAGAAATATTTTATGCCATTGAAGCAGGTACTTATCAAAAAACAGATGATTCGTTTTATCAAAACAAATTACAACAAATAAGTGATGATAAAGGAGTAATTGCTTCAGTTAAATTAGGATTACTTACAAATAATCCTTTTTTAGCTTATGTTGGTCCTAGTATTAATCTTCGTTATCAAACGATTAGTGCCATTACTAGTTCAATTGAAAAAGATATTCAAAGTTATGGGGTCAATCATGTCATGGTTTCGTTAAAGATTGTGGTTAAAATTAATTTATTAGTTTTATTTCCTTTTTACAATCAAGAATTTAGTCAAGAATATGATTATCCTTTAATAATTGAAGTAATTGAAGGAGAGGTGCCTAATTGGTATCAAAATTAGAAATTTTGCAACGCTTTTATCAAATTTATTTAGACCAGGAAAGCGAATATTTTAAATATCAGGGACGTTTATATTATTTTAATCGAGTGAGTAGTTTTGCTAGCTATTATCCTTTTTATCTGCAAATTTTGGGTTTAAAAGGATTTCAGGTTGTTAATAACTGCTTCAATCATCCTATATCTATGCAACATGTATTATATACTTATCAAATTGAAGATTACAAATTAAATAATTTTATTAATTTATCATTACAGCCAGTAAATAAAACTGTTGAAATAACTAAAATTAAACAAAGCTGGTGTATGATTTTAGATCAAGCTAAAGGTAAACTAGGAAATTATGCTTCAAGATTAAGTCATTTTGAACATTTTATCATCTTGTTTTATTATTATCAGGCCCTTGGTGAAAGTGCAATAAGAATACTAAATTTAATCAATGAAGATAGTTTGATGATGGGAGTGGAGCATTTTTGTTTTAATGATTGTTATGAAGATTTATGTAATCCCAATAATCTAGTTTTTGCTTCGCGCTTAAAAGATTTAAGCAGCAGTTATCAAAAAGGAATTATTACTATTGAACAATTAGATGATTATATAAAATCAGCTTCACTAACCATTGATGAATTAATTTATTTATATGCTAGATTATTATTTCCAAGTGAATTTATGCATTTGGCGCTCAATGAGGATTGCAATGATTTAAATACTAAACAAAAGTTATTAACTTTATATCAAAATATTGATCGGCAGCGGGATTTGCTGGTGATGGCTAGTCACCTTTTAAATCAGTATGTAAAATTGCCTAAATTGACCTGGCTGGAATATTGACAACTAGTGGAATAATGGTAATATCTAATAGAGGTTAAATTTATGGATGTATTGGCATATTTAGACAGATTAAAAATTAATTATACTATTATCGAACATTTACCAGTTTATAGCTTAAATCAAGCTAATATAATCGATCAGATTGATCAACAAATGATTATTAAAAATTTATTTTTATGTGATGATAAACGAAACAATTATTATTTGGTATTATTAAAAAATGATAAGAAGTTAAATTTAAAAAGATTGCAAAAAAGCTTACAATCAAGAAGGTTAACTTTTGCAAGTGAACAAGAATTGAAAACATATTTAGGTGTATATTCTGGAGCTGTTAGTCCATTAGGAATAATTAATGATCAACAAAAATTAGTAACAGTAGTAATTGATAATGATTTAAAGTTAATTGACAAAGTTGCAGTTCATCCTAACATAAATACTAAATCATTAATATTAGCTTTTGATGATTTATTAAAGTTAATTAAAACAAATGGTAATCAATATTGTTTTATCGAATTAAAAGATAATTAATATATAAAAACTTATGATAAGATATAAACAAGATTATATTTAATTTCAAAAATATGAAATATCAGTTAATAGATATTTATATATTGCTTTGACCATGGAATAAAAACAGTTTTACAGTAATCAAACAATGATAGAAAAAATGCAAGTAAGCAAATTATTAAATGAAGATAATTATAGACATTAAATGGATCATGTAAATAGAGTTTTAGAACCGGCTTTAAAATTTGCGCAAAAAGAAAATGCTAACAAAGATATTGTTTCTTTGTTAGCATTATTTCATAATGTAGCTAAGTATAAATTATTTGGCATGGATAATGTTGAAAATGTATCAAATATAAAAAAGATTGTAATGTAGATAAAAACATATTTTCAATTAAAGATATGCCAGTTAATAAATATATATGAAAATGCTTTAGAAAAATGCTTTAGAATGGATAAAATATCCAGATGAATATTTAAAATAAATTTTATAGAATTAAATTTATATATAATAAAAACTTACGAATAATCGTAAGTTATTTTTCAATGGAGCGGGTGATGGGAATCGAACCCACGTAGTCAGCTTGGAAGGCTGAAGTTCTACCATTGAACTACACCCGCAATGAAATGGTGACCCGCAGGCGATTCGAACGCCTGACCCTCTGATTAAAAGTCAGATGCTCTACCGACTGAGCTAGCGGGTCGTTTTGGCTCGGTATGTTGCCCTGTACTCGAATAAAAAAACAATATATAGATGCGTTAAGTCAACAAAATATGGCTTAACGCTTTTTTGTTTTACTTTTTCTTGATAAGGGGAAATGCAATGAGTGACTG
>NZ_JAGHEW010000340.1 GCF_017889095.1 Thomasclavelia sp.
CTGCAAAGATATCCTGATGTTTATAAGCTCTTAATTTTTGTAACCAGTTAGTAAAAAAGGTAAAATCAATATGTTTAACAGCATCTAAACGAAAACCATCGACATTAGTAAAATCTAGATACCATTTTCCAAAATGTTCTAATTCTTTAATGACCTCAGGATTATTAAAATCAACATCAGCTCCCATTAAATAATCATAGTTGCCATTTTCATCATCAACTAATTCATCCCAGCTGTCGCCATCAAATTCATAAATAGCATGACGTTTACTTCGTTCATCATAATCAACACCATCAAAACAGCTTTCATTCCAGATAAAATCAGAATATTTCCCATTCCGTCCGGAAAAATCAAAACGAGTCCAAGCTTCGATCAATTCTTTGTTGGAAATGATGCGATTACGATCATTGCTGTCATTTTCAACGGCAATCACCGCCTCCGTACCATCAGCACCCATGCGATGATTCAAGACCATATCACTATAAACAGCTAAATTATAATGATGTAATTCTTTGATGGCTGATAAATATTCATCTTTAGTTCCATATTTAGTACGTATCGTACCTTTTTGATCAAATTCACCTAAATCATAGAGATCATAAACACCATAACCAACATCATTGATACCGCCCTGCCCTTTAAAAGCCGGCGGTAACCAAATGGCACTAAAACCGGCTTTTGATAAATTTTTAGCTTCCTGTTTTACTTTTTTCCAATGATTACCGTCACTAGGCAAATACCATTGAAAAAACTGCATCATTACTCCACGCATCTTCAATTATCCATCTTTAACATTGATTACGAACAATTCCCTTTTTAAAACTTTCAATATTTAAACAAACTTCTTCAATTACCCGACTACGTGTTTCTACTGGTGCCCAGGCAATATGCGGTGTCATCAATAAACGGGTAGGATCCTGGATTTTTAATAATTGACTGTTGGCATTTAGTGGCTCTTGTTCAAAAACATCCAACCCGGCTCCGGCAATCATGTGTTTGTTCAAAGCTTCTACTAATGCTGTTTCTTTAACGATCTTACCACGGCCAACATTGATTAAATAAGCTGTTTCTTTCATTTTTTTAAAAGCGTCTAAATCAAATAAATATTCAGTTTGTTTATTTAACGGTGCATGAATACTAATAATATCACTTGTTTTTAATAATGTATCAAAGTCAACTTGTTTATAACCCGCCTGATTATTTTTATGACTAGTTGAATAGTATTGAACTTTACAGCCAAATACCTCAGCAATCTTAGCTACTTCTTTTCCAATATTACCCATACCAACAATACCCCAAGTTTTTTTATCTAATTCATTAAACGAATTACCTAAATGAGTAAATAATGAATTAGAAGCATAATTACCAGAAGCAACATAATCATGGTAATAGTGATTTTTATTATACAAATCTAATAATAAGCTAAAAGTATGCTGAGCAACAGCTTTAGTTGAATACCCCATTACATTGGAAACAGCAATTTTAGCCAGTTTACAATAATTTAAATCAATATTATTAACACCCGTAGCCGTCACACAAATCAGCTTTAGTTTTTTGGCATCTTTTAATTGTTCAACTCCTAAAATATGTTTATTAGTAATTACAACACTAGCATCTTCAATCCGCTTGCTTACTTTGTCTACTGGTGTTTGTTCATAGATAAAAACATTGCCATATTCATCTAATTGACTACAATCAATATCATTACCAATACTTTCACGATCTAAAAAAACAATTTTAAAATCACCTTTGATCAAACTGACGATTTCATCATAATCTTTTCCTTGTAGCATCTTGCCTAAAACATACGCTTTTTTATCTTCAACGTTTTTTTCAAAACGACAATTACCGCTCATGATTCCATTTTCAATTTTAAAATCCAATTCATGATTTAATAACAAAATTGCTAACATCCGACCAGTAACTTCTTTTAACTGTTCAATAGAATTAATAACTTGATTAACGAAATCATGATCTTTTTTGATACAGGCATTGATGCATTGCTTAAAATCATGATTCTTTTCTAATTCCTGATTAAACAACTGATTAGTAAGCATTGGTAAAACTAAATTGTAGATATTCATCGCTACAGCTCCATAACCTTTAGTAAAACTATATAAAGCTGCTGCACCCCATTTTTCTTCTAAATCCATTATTCCATCCCATTTCCTTAAAATAAATTAATTATAATTCTTTGGCGATCTTGTAAAGTAGTATCATCATAAATGATAAAACAATATTTAAATCGTTTATAACGGTGATCGTATTTTAAAACATTATAACTTAAATAACGACTCTTAAATTCTTTGGCATTACTTCCACAAGATGAACCGGCAGCAATAACATACAAACCTTCTTGATAGCTAAAAAACGGTAAATGCTTATGACCGTGTAAAACATATTGAATATGATGTTTACGGAGCCATTTTACTAAATCCGGGCTATCGACCAAAGCTTTAGTACTATCAAGCAGTTTCCCGACAAACAGTTTTTCACGCCAGCGCTGTTTTAAAAAGTCATCACGAGTAATTGGGAACAAGTGATGATGTAACATCACGATAATAGTGTAATTATTAATGTTTTCAATTTCGGCTAATTCATCATCAATAGCACTAAGCTGTTTTTGACCAACTTTTCCTCGTGCCAAGTTCCCTTCACCGGTTGAATCTATTTTTATTAAAATGATTTTTTCATCTTCAAATACTTTAATTTTTTCACTCAGTAAAAAAGCGATAACTTTACTTTTTTGGCGTTTAAAAATATTTAAGCCATGAACAATCACATCATGATTACCTAAAATAAATGATACATCCGCTTTATATTTACTTTTTAATAATTTCATAAAATCATCAGCTTCATACATATTTTTACGATTTGGTGTATTCATTAAATCACCAGTAATCAAGAATTTTAACTGATGATATGATTTAAGCTGCAAAATAGTTTCATCAAGACTTTTTTCTAAGGCCTGCCGTCCTTCATTTTTCTTCTTGCCACCTAAATGTAAATCACTTAACTGAATAAAAAAACTATCGTATGGTGAACGGTATTTAATTGAAAAAATCGTATTATGCTTTATTTTAAACATTATTTCTTCAATATCCTTAGTTGTATAAACTGGTACAAACACACATTGTTCATCTTTAAAAATCAAAAATCCCGGCCAGCGGTCAATTTGATATAAAGCTGTCACAAAGTGTTTAAATGGTCCATAAAATGATAAATCATCTTTTTTTAGTAAACTATGACAATTAATAACACTAACATTACTGCTGCTTAAATCACTGACAATCTTTGTTGAAGTTAAATAAGAGTTGATTGGTTCACTATAATCAAAACTTGATAAAACAACAATCTGATATTTTTCACGTTCCGATAAAACATATTCGGTTATTTGTTCAAGATGCTTAGGATCAAAACGTTCAGTTATTTGTTCTAGTGATCTTGCTTTAGTAAAATCAATAAACATATCAAAACCTATATTTTCAATCGCATCTAAAATAATATTTCTTTCTCTTAGCCATTTTCTTAATTGTCGTAAACCACGATAACCGTCAAGCAAACGATTGAAATAGTTAGGATTGTTATCAAAAATCAAATTCAAATAGGCGTTGATTAAATCATATTCATTCATGGTATCGCCTCCTCAATACATATTATAACTTGATAAATGGTAAAAGCCTATAATAAATCAAGGCTTTTTATAAATTTATTGAGCATCAAAACTATTTTAAAATCTAATAATACTTTTTTAATAAAAAGTGACTGTCTAAAATAACGATAACGTTATTTTAAGCAGTCACCAAAAGCTTAGAATTTTAAGTTTCTTGGTGTTCTTGGGTATGGTTCAACATCACGAATATTTTGCATTCCCGTTAAGTACATTAAGAAACGATCAAATCCAAGACCAAAACCAGCATGTTTACATCCACCATAGCGACGTAAATCCATGTACCATTGTAAACCGTCTTTGCTCATTCCTTTTTCATCCATGATAGCTTCTAAAACATCATATCGTTCTTCACGCTGGCTGCCACCTACTAATTC